>NZ_JBYSYE010000045.1:0-46612 GCF_058782925.1 Pseudomonas sp. FW305-E2
CTCCTACAGGTTCCGCGTAGGAGCGGGTTCACCCGCGAAGAGGCCGGTTCAGGAAATAGAAACGCCCCGGCAAGCCGGGGCGTTCTGGGGATCAGACGGCGTTCAGTGATTTCAGCTTAGCGAATACCCGACTGACGCAGCGCTGCAGGCTGGAAATCGGCCTTGCTGGCACTGAAGCCAAAGTCGTAAGCGCGCTTCTCTTCGTTCTTCATGCCCAGGGCCAGGTAACGACCGGACTGCAGGTCGTAGATGGTTTCCAGGGTGTACCAAGGCACTTCCACGTTGTAATAAGGCTGAGCATGGGCCTCGGACACGCGCCACAGTTGGCCACGGCCGTCGTACTGGTCGATCACTGCGGCCTGCCAGGTGTCCTCATCGATGTAGAAGTCCCGCTTGGCGTAGATGTGCCGCTGGCCCGGCTTCAGGGTTGCAACCACGTGCCAGACGCGGCGCAGCTCGTAACGGGACAGGTCCTGGTTGATGTGCCCGGCCTTGATGATGTCGGCGTACTTCAGCTTGGGGTCATCCAGCTTGAAGGCGTTGGAGGCGATGTACATTTCCTTCTTGCCTTCCAGCTTCCAGTCGTAGCGGTCTGGCGCACCGTTGAACATGTCCAGGTTGTCCGACGTACGCAGGCCGTCGGCGGCGGTACCCGGGCCGTCATACGACACTTGCGGCGCCTGGCGAACGCGACGCTGGCCGGCGTTGTAGATCCACGCCTTGCGCGGCTCCTTCACCTGGTCGAGGGTTTCGTGCACCAGCAGCACGGTCCCGGCCAGGCGCGCTGGCGCGGTCACTTCCTGCTTGAAGTAGAACAGGATGTTGCCTGGGTTGTTCGGGTCGTAATCCTTCATCTTGTCGCGGAAGACGAACTGGTCGGAGAAGTAAACCGGGCTGAAAGAGCCGTTCTGCTGCGGCGTGGCCTGGATCACCAGGCGGCTGACACTACCCCCCCGGTAACGGGTGATGTGGTTCCAGATCACTTCCAGGCCGGTTTTCGGGATCGGGAACGGCACCGCCGTGTTGAAGTTGTTCAAACCGTTGCCGCCTTCCGTCAGCGTGGTCTGGGTGGCGTTTTTCTTGATGGCGGCGAACACGTCCGCAGGTACCGTGGAGCCGCGATGGGTTTTGAATACAGGGATCTTGAAGGTGTCCGGGTAGCGCTTGAGCATGGCCATCTGGCCCGGCGAAAGCTTGTCCTTGTACTGCTCGGCGTTTTGCGCAGTGATGGTGAACAGCGGCTTTTCACTGCCATACGGGTCGGCCAGGAAACCCTTGCCGTCGACGCTGCCCGCACTCTTCGACAGCGGCTCCCAAGGGCCGATCGAGCCATCGGCGTTGCCGGCCTTTTCAGCCCCCATCGGGGTCAGGGTACTGCCCAACTTGGCCGCCTCGTCGGCGGATACCGCAGCCATGACGCTGGTCGCCAGCAGGGACAGGCCCAGTACACCGGCTTGCAGCAGACTTCTGGTCTTGTTCATGTCGTGTCGTCCTGGATCTGTATGCTTAGAAGTTCACGCCGAAGCTGAGCGCGACGAAGTCACGGTCATCCACGGTGCTGTACTTGCCATCGAAGAAGTTGGTGTACGACAGGCTGGCCGTGTAGGTGTTCTGGTACTCGGCGTCCAGGCCCAGACTGACTGCCTTGCGGCCTTCCTCGAAGTTGGCACCAGGGCCCGGCGAATAGCCGGACACGTCATGCGACCAGGCCACGCTCGGCTTCAGGTTGATACCCGCGAATACGTCGTTGTAGTCCCAGATGACACGGGCGCGGTAACCCCAGGAAGTGCTGGTGGTGTAGCCGTCGTTCTCGCATTTGCGGTTCAGGTTGGTGGTGGATGTCCCCGCACCCGCGCCAGCGATGGTGCTGCCATTGAGCGCCTGGCAGGTATCGGCGCCACCGGTGGATGGCAATGGACCTGGGCCGAACACCGGGTCGCGACCGTAGCGGGTATCGTGGGCATTCTCCAGGCCGCCGACATGGGTGACACCCACTTCACCGACTACTGTCATCCGGCTGGCGCCCATCACCTGGTCGAAGAAATGGGTCAGGGTGGTCTGGAACTGGGTGATCTCCTTGCGGCGATACCCATGCAGGTCTTGCCCCGGCGTACCGGTCAGCAACGATGCGTTGCTCAACGCGCCGCCAATGGGACGGACACCGGCGAACAGGATATCCGTGGTATTGAGCTGCACTGGCGCGTTAGGGCGGTAGCTGACTTCGCCGCTCCAGGCAGTGCCAGTGGGTAACGTGGTGGAGAAACTCAAGCCATAGAGGCGGATATCCTCGGGGTATTCCACAAAGTACTCGGAATTACCCGCCACAATCAGAGGCGCCAATGCGCGCAGCTGTGCAGGCAGGGCGCTCAGCCCGGCGAACACGGACGGCGGAGCCCCTGTGGCACTGAAGATGGGTGCACGGCTGTGGTAGTTCATGAAGTAGGCGCCGAACTCCGTGTCCAACGGCTCGAACATATAGCGCATGGCCACACCGAACTGGCCGCTGTCACGCGCATCGCGGTCGGCACCACGGCGCACCATCACACCCTCTTCGTTGATGTTCACGCCCCGCGAGGCGAGGAACTGCTGCGCAGCGCCCGGCACCGTGCGGCTGCTATTGAGCACGCGCAAGTTGTCGGTACAACCATCGGCAATGATGTCCGGCTGGGAGAAGAAGGTGCCGCAGTTGTCGACGACCGTCTGGTCCCACTCGAGCTGGTAGAAGGCCTCGGCCGACAGGTTGTCGGTCAGGCTCTGCGAGATGTAGAACATGTTGACGGGAATCAGGCCTTCCTTGATCTCGGCCCCGGGGCGGCGGAACGCCGACACGTCGATGGGGTTGATCGAGTTGATGCCGCCGCCGATGAAGGTACTTTCACCCCAGCTCACTACCTGCTTGCCAAACCGCACCGAGCCAGGCTGATCGCCGATGGAGTAGTTGTGGTAGACAAAGGCGTCGAGCAGCTCGGCGCCGGACGACTTGGCGCCTTCCTTGCGGTTGGAGTCGCTGATGTCCTTGAACTCGCGGTTCTCGTCCTTCAGCTCGAAGTCGTACCAGTACTTGCCGCGCACGAACACACCGGTGTCGCCGTACTTGAGCTCCAGGTCATGAATGCCTTTGAAGATCTTGGAGAAGGTTTCGCCCTTCTTGAAGTTCAGGTGGCCATCGTCGGACGTCTGTGAAAGGCCCTTGCCGCCGTTGTTCACCCCTATCAGGTTCTTGTTGGGGTTGGCCGTCGACCAGCTGGCGCCGATGGAGAGCGACGAGTCGAACTGGCCTTCGATTTCACCAATGTTGAAGCTGACAGCGAAAGCAGGACTTGCGAGCGTGGAAGCAAGGCTGACGGCCAAGGGCAGCTTGGCCCGGCGCCAGAACAGGTTTGCAGATTTCATCGACGCTACTCCATGTACTTTTTTGTTATGGCAGTGAGTCCTTTCAAGAACGGCCCGAGCGACCGGTTTGCAGGCTTGCACCCGCGGCGACACAGCTTGCGCATGTCGCCCTCCCCCATTCCTGAAAATCCCCTGGCCCCGACTATAGCCAGCAGGCACAGGCGCTTGATCCCTCTAAAGTGTGATTTGCGCTCCATGCCACCAACTCGCTGCAGTTTTGCTCCGGTTGCGGGCTGGCAGTGCTCAAGGATGGCGCATTTCTGTCGTTTGGCAAGGCGGCGGGCTCTCTAGCATGCGGGTCACGCTCTGACGTGCGCGACCCGCACAACGGTTACAACGTGGAAAGGAACGCGCTGTTGCTGGCCTGCCACTGGACGATGTCCTGGCGGATGCGTTTCTTGTCGAGCTTGCCGACACTGGTCTTGGGAATTTCAGTAACAACGGCGATCTGGCTTGGAATCGCCCACTTGTTGATATGACCTTGCTCGACGAACGGCTTGAGGTGTTCCTTCAGTGCCTTGGCGTCGATAGCGTGGCCGTCACGTACCACCAGCAGGGCAAACGGGCGCTCACCCCACTGCGGGTCCGCCACCCCCACCACCGCCACTTCGCGGACGGCCGGGTGGCAGCTGATCAGGTCTTCCAGGTCGAGCGAGGAAACCCACTCGCCGCCGGTCTTGATCACATCCTTGATGCGGTCGCGGATGTCGATGTAGCCCATGCCGTCGAGGGTGGCGACGTCACCGGTGTGCAGCCAGCCACCCTGCCACAGCTCTTCGCTCTTCTCCGGTTCCTTGAAGTAGCCCATGGTCAGCCACGGCGCACGCAGTACCAGCTCACCCTGGGTTTCACCATCGGCGGGCAGGAAGTTGCCTTCGCCGTCGACGATGGCCGCTTCGACCAACGGCACCGGCACACCGGCCTTGATACGGTAGGTGACGCGCTCATCCTCGCTGCCGGCCTGCAGTTCATCGTTCAGGTGTGCTGCGGAGATCAACGGGCAGGTTTCCGACATGCCATACGCAGCGGTCAGCTGAATGCCGCGCGCCAGGGCGGCCTGGTACAGCGAACGGTTGAGCGAACTGCCGCCGATGATGATCTTCCAGCCGCCGAAGTCCTGCCCCTGTGCGTTCGGGCAGTTGAGCAGCATCTGCAGGATGGTCGGTACGCAGTGGGAGAAGGTGACCTTCTCTTCACGCCACAGCTTGACCAGCATGTCCGGCTCGTAGCGGCCCGGGTACACCTGCTTCATGCCGAGCATGGTGGCGGCGTAGGGGATGCCCCAGGCATGCACGTGGAACATCGGGGTGATGGGCATGTACACGTCGTTGCTGCCCAACAGGCGTACGCTGTCGATACTGCCGGTGACCGAGGCCTCGGCCAGTGTGTGCAGCACCAACTGGCGGTGGCTGAAATACACGCCCTTGGGGTTACCGGTGGTGCCAGTGGTGTAGAAGGTAGTGGCCACCGAGTTCTCGTCGAAGTCCGGGAAGTCGTAGCGCGGGCTGGCCGCCGCCAGCAGCTGCTCATACTCCCCGACCAGGTCGGGCAGGTCGGCAGTCTTGTCCGGGCCATCGGTCAGCAGCAAGGTCTTGTCGACAGTGGTCAGCTGCCCGGCGATGGCCTGGTACAAGCCCACGAAGTCGCTGTTGACCAGCACCACGCGGTCTTCGGCGTGGTTCATGGTGTAGAGGATCTGCTCGGGCGACAGGCGCACGTTGATGGTGTGCACCACAGCGCCGATCATCGGGATGGCGAACATGCATTCCAGGTAGCGATGGCTGTCCCAGTCCATCACCGCTACGGTATCACCGGCCTTGACCCCGGCCTCGGTCAGCACATTGGCCAGGCGGGCAATGCGCTCGTTGAGCTGTGGATACGTCAGCCGTATCTGGTCGCGGTAGACAATTTCCCGGGTCTTTTCATAGCGGCTGCCGGACATCAGCAGGCGCTTGATCAGCAATGGATAGGCATAGGCGCCCTCGGCGGGCTTGATGATGCGTGTCTGCAACATGGGGATCCCTTTTCTGAAAAGCGGGCCGGACAAGTCTGGGTTTACTGTAGTTCGCCAATGTGACGGCCAAATCAGCCGAAGGAATGATTTGCGCGGCAAAGGTATGAGTGGCGGGCGTTGACGGGCAGCAAGGTTGAGCTAGACACTGCGGCGGCGGCTTCAGGTTTGCGCCGAAGCCGAGTGCCTCTTCGCCGGCAAGCCCGCGCCTGCAAGGGTTGTGGTGACCTTGCGGGCGCGGGCGTGCCTGCGAATGGCCACAACGCCCTTATCCCTCCCTGCCACCGGAGATCTTCATGCCCAGCCCGCGTCGCGCCGTGTTTCTCGATCACCAGTCCCTGGACCTTGGCGACCTCGACCTTTCGCCCCTGAAGCAGCAGTTCGACCAGTTCGAACTGTTCGCCGCCACCCGCCCGGAACAGGTCGCGGAACGCTTGCAGGGCGCCGTGGCAGTGGTCAGCAACAAAGTCATGCTCGACGCCGCTACCCTGGCTGCCAACCCGCAACTGAAGCTGATCCTGGTGGCCGCCACCGGCACCAACAATGTCGACCTGGCCGCCGCCCGCGCCCAGGGCATCACCGTGTGTAACTGCCAGGGCTACGGCACGCCGTCTGTCGCCCAGCATACCCTGGCCCTGCTGTTGGCCCTGGCCACTCGGCTGTGCGACTACAACCAGGCGGTGGCCGATGGCCAGTGGGCCAAGGCCAGCCAGTTCTGCCTGCTGGACTTTCCTATCGTCGAACTGGAGGGCAAAACCCTCGGCCTGCTCGGCCACGGTGAACTGGGCGGCGCAGTGGCGAGGCTGGCCGAAGCCTTCGGTATGCGTGTGCTGAGCGGGCAGATCCCTGGCCGCCCGGAGCGCGCCGACCGGCTGCCGCTGGACGAGTTGCTGCCGCAAGTCGATGCCCTGACCCTGCACTGCCCGCTGAACGAGCACACCCGGCATATGCTCGGTGCCCGCGAACTGGCCCTGCTCAAACCCAACGCGCTGGTGGTCAACACCGCCCGTGGCGGCCTGATCGACGAACAGGCGTTGGCCGATGCCCTGCGCGGTGGTCACTTGGGCGGCGCGGCGACCGACGTGCTGAGCGTGGAGCCGCCGGTCAACGGCAACCCGCTGCTGGAGCCCGGCATCCCGCGCCTGATCATCACCCCGCACAGCGCCTGGGGTGCCGTAGAGTCGCGCCAGCGCATCGTCGGCCAGCTCAGTGAGAACGCCCAGGCCTTCTTCGCCGGGCAGCCACGCCGCGTGGTCAGCTGAGCCAGGCGCCTGCCTCTGCTACACTGCGCCACTTTTTTCCAGGAGACGTCGTCCATGGACCCGCGCAGTGAAGTGTTGCTCCGCCAGGCAGAGCTGTTTCAGGGGCCGCTGCTGATCGCCGGCGCCCCCGCCGACGACCTGCTCGGCCAGTTGCCTCAGGCCCAGGCCTGGACTTGGCATGCCGGCGATCAGGCCATGCTCGAAAGCCGCTTCGCAGGCCGCAGCCATTACGGCGTCGAGGCCCCTGAAGCAGCATTCGAAAGCGCCGTGCTGTTCCTGCCCAAATCCCGCGAGCTGGCCGCCTATCTGCTCAATACCCTGGCGTCGCGCCTGGCTGGCCGCGAGCTGTACCTGGTCGGTGAGAAGCGCGGTGGCATCGAGGGCGCGGCCAAGCAGTTGGCGGCCTTTGGCAAGCCACGCAAGCTCGACAGCGCCCGGCACTGCCAGCTGTGGCAAGTGACCATCGACCAGGCACCGCAGGCAAAACCGCTGGAAAGCCTGGCCGAGCGCTTCGAGCTGGCCCTGGAAGACGGCCCGCTGCAGGTGATCAGCCTGCCTGGGGTATTCAGCCATGGCCGACTCGACCGAGGTACGGCCCTGCTCCTGAAGCATCTTGACGGCCTGCCCGGTGGTCACATGCTGGACTTTGGCTGCGGTGCCGGGGTACTGGGGGCCACGCTCAAACGCCGTTACCCACAAAGCCGGGTGACCTTGCTGGACGTGGATGCCTTCGCCGTGGCCGCCAGCCGCCTGACGCTGGCTGCCAACGGCCTGGAAGGCGAAGTGATCAGTGGCGATGGCATCGACGCCGCCCCTACCGAACTGAGCCTTATCCTGAGCAACCCGCCATTCCACACCGGCGTTCATACCAACTATCAGGCTTCGGAAAACTTGCTGAAAAAATCCGCCTTTCATCTGCGAAAAGGTGGCGAAATGCGCTTGGTTGCCAACAGTTTCCTGCGCTACCAACCACTGATCGAAGGGGCGTTGGGCAACTGCCAGGTACGTGACGAGGCCGACGGTTTCCGCATCTACCAGGCAACTCGCGGATAAAAAACAGCGCTTGCCGAAAACGTTTTGCCTAGGCAGAATCCGCACCGTCCTAGGGGAGTAGTCTCCCGCGAGCACCCAGCTCGCCCGGTACGCGTCAACATACTTGGTCCACAGACCATGGCGCGTGCGACCCACCATGCACGCCTGCATGGCGAGATCCGCATAGACGGATCGAGGGTTTGACAAGACCTATGACACGCACACCTTACCCGGGGCGGGGAGGCTGTACGTGTCATAGCCGTGTCGACCCGCCCCCGTAGGAATCCTGATGCTGGAATCACTGTTGGTCCCCACCGCTATCGTTGCCCTGGCCGAGATCGGCGACAAGACGCAACTGCTCGCACTCATTCTCGCTGCCCGCTTCCGCAAACCCTGGCCGATCATCGCCGGCATCATCGCCGCCACCTTGGCCAACCATGCCGCAGCCGGTGCCGTGGGGGCTTGGGTCGGCAGCTTCTTCAGCGATTCGGCACTGCACTGGATCCTGGCCGCGAGCTTTACCGCCACCGCACTGTGGACCCTGGTACCGGACAAGATGGATGACGACGAGAACCCGGCTCGCCGTTTCGGGCCGTTCCTGACGACACTGATTGCGTTCTTCCTGGCCGAAATCGGTGACAAGACCCAGGTCGCCACCGTGATGCTGGCTGCGCAGTATCCGCACCTGATCATGGTCATTATCGGCACTACCCTGGGTATGCTGATTGCCAACGTGCCGGTGGTACTGGCGGGTAACTTCGCGGCTGACAAACTGCCGTTGACGCTGATTCGCCGCCTGGCGGCAACGGCGTTCTTCGTGCTGGCGATCGTGGCCGTCTATTCGGCAATGAAGGCCAGTGGCTGGATTGGATAAAGGGAAAACCGGGGGCTGCCATGCAGCCCCACGATTCAGGCATTTATTGCTTGGCTGCTGCCTGATACAGCGGCATCACCTTCGGAATCGCCGCCTGCAGCGAAGCAATGCGGCTCGCGGACGCCGGGTGAGTACTCATGAACTCAGGCGGTGCACCTTCGGAAGCCTTGCTCATCTTGTTCCACAAGGTGATCGCGGCATTCGGGTCGTAGCCGGCACGCGCCGACAGCTCCAGGCCAATCAGGTCGGCCTCGTTCTCGTTGGCCCGGCTGTTTGGCAAGGTCATGGCGTAGTTCACCACCGTGTCGGCCATGGCCATGCTGCTCTGGCCGAGGCCGAAGATGGCACCGGCACCCTGACGAGCCATTTCCACACCGTATGCCTTGGACATGGCCTCGCGGCTATGCTCGCGCAAGGCGTGGGCAATCTCGTGCCCCACCACTGCGGCAATTTCCGCATCGGTGAGCTTGAGCTGATCGATCAGCCCGGTGTAGACGATGATCTTGCCGCCCGGGCCGCAGTTGGCGTTCAGTTCATCACTCTTGATCACGTTGACTTGCCAGTCCCACTGCGCGGCATCCGGGCGGAATTTGGGCGCCTGGGCGATCAGGCGGTTGGCAATGGCCTGCACACGCTTGGCATCGGCGCTGGACTTGTCGAGCACACCCTTGCTCGACGCTTCACCCAGGGTCTGCTGATACGACTGCGCGTACATCTGGTTGACCTCATCGGTCGAGAGCATGCTGAACATGTACTGCTGGCGCTCGACGCCAACAGCACCGCCGCTGGTGGTATTCACCGCCTGGCAGCCGGCCAGCAGGATGCCAGCACTCAGTAGGCTGACGACAAAAGACTTACGCATGAAAACACTCCCTATCCACATGCGGCGTATCCTAGGCCGAGTCGCCAGTGGCTGCCATAGCCGCAGGGAAGATTTTCGTCGCCTGTACCGGCCTCTTCGCGGGCAAGCCCGCTCCTACAGGGGTAACACGACCGAGGGCAGGAGCAGGCTTGCCCGCTCCTACAGCAGGGGTAACACGATCATTGTAGGAGCGGGCTTGCCCGCGAAAGGGCCGGCACAGCCCCCCATCAAGCCGGGGTAAGACACTCCGGCGCATCCAGCTTCGGGTCATTGACGAAATTGGCCAAGGCCCGCTCACGCAACGTCGCAGGTGGGCTGGCCAGCAGCTCGTGCAAGCGGGTAACCGGCGTGTCCGGGTCGAGCCAGGCCGCCTGTCCGGCCTCGTCCAGTATCAGCGGCCGACGCTGGTTCATGGCCGCCTGGGTCACCACCGCGCAACTCAACCATACCTGGTCCTGCACCGGGTAGGCCTCCCACACCGCCGCAAAATACAGCGACGCGCCCTCCCCCGGGGTCAACCAGAACGGGCGTTTGCGCACGTTGCCACGCCATTCGTAAAAGCCGTTGGCCGGCATCAGGCAGCGACGCTGGCGAAATGCATCGCGAAACATCGGTTGCTCGGCCAGCGTTTCGGCCCGGGCATGGGCGGGGGTACGGGACAGGTCGGTGAGCCAGGCCGGGGTCAACCCCCAGCGCGCCTTTGCCAGTTGCTGCTGGCCATCAAGCTGGCGCTGGATCAGCACCGACGCCCCTGGCGATATATTCCATTGGGCCGGCTGGCCGACGGGAAAACCCGGCAGACTGGCAAGGGCCTGGGGCCAGCGAAACAGGGCATAACGTCCACACATGGGGGAATTCAGAACCTAGCAGATCAAGGTACCGGGGACATGCTCCGGCTCGTCGCCAACCAGTGGCTGGGCATCATTGTACGCATCGATCAGCTGCCGTGCGCATTCGGCCTGCTCATCAGCCACGATAAGCCCCAACAGGCCCTGCAAGGGCAGCTCGCCGGCGGCACCGAGCAGGTCACGGCCGACCACGTGTACATCGATCCCCTCGCTGGCAAGCATGCCTGCCAGCATTTGCGCCTCGAGCAGGCTTTCCGGTTCGTAGATGCGCTGCATCAGGCGTCGTCCTCGCGGCGGACTTCAAGCATCCATTCGTCACCATGCACCTGCAGAATGCACACCACAGGCTGGCAGCACACCTGACAATCCTCGGTATAAACCTGGTCGCCCGCAGACAGATCGACGGTAGTTTCCACACGTTCGCCACAATAAGGGCAATCATAGAAGTCGGTTTCCAGCATCGCGGCCTCCGCAGTGACTTATGCGTATAATTGCCGGTCTGTTTACAGGGTCTGTGTGCGTCCGAGCCGTTTTTCGGAGCCCGTCCCTACCTTATTACCCTAGCCGTTTCCAACAAGAGAGCATGATGGGCGAATTCGATGCCATCCGACCGTACGACGACGCTGAGGTCCCTGCCGTTCTGGCACGCCTGCTCAGCGACCCGGCATTCCTCGATATCCTCACTCACTTCCGCTTTCCGCGTGCGGCCGGTGCTCTCGGCTGGTTGCTCAAGCCCTTGATCGCACGCCGCCTGCGCAAGGAATTCGCCGGCGTTACCTGTGTCTCGACCCTGCAGGACAAAGTCGAGTACTACGTCGACCAGACCATCGATCGCGCCACCGACGGCGTCACCTATTCGGGTGTGGAACAGCTCAAGGCCGGCACCGCCTACCTGTTCCTGGCCAACCACCGTGATATCGTCATGGACCCGGCCTTCGTCAACTATGCCGTGTACCACGCCGGCCTGCCCACGCCGCGCATCGCCATTGGCGACAACCTGCTGCAAAAGCCCTTTGTCAGCGACATGATGCGCCTGAACAAAAGCTTCATCGTGCACCGTTCGATCAGCGGGCGGCGCGAAAAACTGGCTGCCTACCAACTGCTATCGGCCTACATCAACCACTCGATCCGCAACGATGCCACCTCGATCTGGATTGCCCAGGCCGAAGGTCGGGCCAAGGACGGTGACGACCGTACCGACTCGGCGATCCTCAAGATGTTCCACATGAGCCGCAAGGACGAGCCGTTCGGTGCGGTTATCCAGAGCCTGAACCTGACCCCGGTGTCGATCAGCTACGAATACGACCCGTGCGATCAGGCCAAGGCCCGCGAGCTGTACATCCGCGCCACAACCGGCACCTACAAGAAGGCGCCGGGCGAAGATGACAACAGCATTGCCAAAGGCATTACCGGCTACAAGGGCCGAGTCCACATCAACTTCGCGCCGCCGGTAACCGAGTACCACGAAGACACAAAACAGCTGGCGGCAGAGATTGACCGGCAGATTCTGGGGGGCTACCGACTGTTCCCGGTGCATTACCTGGCGTATGCGATGTGGGAAGGCAAGGACGAAGCCCTGCAGGTGCCAAGCGCCGAGAAGGTGTTCCCGGCGGATGAGCTGGCCAAGGCCAAGGAAGAATGGCAACGGCGTCTGGATGCCTGCCCGCAAGAGCAGCGGCCGTACCTGGTGTTGCAGTATGCGACGCCGGTGCGCAACCAGTACCAGGTCCGGCAGCAGACGCCGGTCGCCTGATCGATCCCGGGGGCTGCGTTGCAGCCCAAACGCGACACAAGGCCGCTCCCACAGAGAATTGCGTCCACCCTTGTGGGAGCGGTCTTGTGTCGCGATTGGGCCGCAACGCGGCCCCGATGGTTCTCAGACCCAGGTGCTGAACCAGGACAGCAGCAGCGCCATCGCCAGGCACGAAAAGCCCAGGATGTAGAAGTATTTCGGCACCCGAAGTTCGAAAGCGTCCACTACCCCCTCGTCTACTGCCATGTACGCGCGGGTTTCGGCCTCGCGCCGCCGCGCACTGTGCAGCAGCAAACCGCCCGGGCAGGTCAGCAGCAGCGCCAGCAGGTTGATCAGCTTGGTGGGATGGGCGGCCAGGAACCCCCAGAGCACTTGCAAGGACATCACGCGACCTCGATGTGAGCAGTGACAAAGGCCAGCATTCTACCCAAGTCGCACCGTGGCGCCCGGCCTTGGCGACAAACTGTCATTAAATTTCATCTGTCATCCGCTCGTCATCCATACAGGCGACCCTGTCGACCTTTTGATGACCCGGAGCTTTTTCATGTTGCACGCCGAAAACCAGGACCGCCTCTACCTCGTTGCCCAGAGCGATGAACAACAGGCGCTGATCGATGGTTTTGCCATCAATGTGCAGGACCGCCAGTGGCTGGTCTACTGTGCGCTTGGCGGACATGTGCATGAGGACTTGCCCGAAGTGGATGCAGGCACAGGGTTCAGCTTGCTGGATTTCCACATAGAAGCGGCGTAAATCTGTGCCGTCCAGGCAACAAAAAACCCGCTGCCTGTCACTCAGGCAGCGGGTTCTCTGACACAACCTGAAGCTTACTGACCCAGCACCTGCCCAATGCTCGGGTCCTTGAACAGGCGGGTCAGGGCATCGCTCAGCACATCCCCCACCAGCTGGGTGTTGGTGTCCTGATTCGGCGCCATGCCGAAACGCTGGTCCAGCGAAGCGCCATAACGGCCGCTGTAACGGCGGCCGCCATTGGTCACATCAGCGCGGAAGGTGGCGCCGATGGTGGCCTCGGTCACGTAAAGGTTGTCTTTCGGCGACTGGTACTTCAGTTCGGCGAGGGTCACGGTCAGCTGCGGCGCATTGCCGGCGTTCGGGGTTGGGGTGAAGCCGAGCAGGCGCACAGCGGCTTCAGCCTGAGCCTGCAGCTTGGGCACCACGTCGTTACCGCTGACGCTGATGGTGCTGGTCTCGGGGTACATGCCACCGCGGGTACCCAGGGACTGTGAAGGCCGGCCATCAACTACCCGGACCACCACCGGCTGGCCATGGCCGACCGGGGCCAGCTGGGCCTTGAGCGTGGGTTGCGGGTTGAGTTGTTGCGGGCTGTGGGCACAACCGACCAGGCTAAGGCTGGCCACGGCGATCAAACCGAACAACAGACGTTGCAACATGCGCGTTTCTCCAGAAAATGCGGCAAAGGCCCACAGTATACCTAGCCAGGCACAGACCAGTCATCGGCCCGGCCCGCTTGTCACAATCGTTTCATCGCCACACCCTTATCCTTGCGCCAAGCCCTAACGCAAAGGACTCGCCACCATGACCTCGCTCTGGACTCAGCTCTTCCAACGGTCGCGTCACAACGCTTATGCCCGCCTTGACGCGGATGGCAAATGCCTGGCCTTCAAGCAATGCAGCCAGGCACCACGGGGCATCGACTGGGTGCAGATCAGCGAAATTCAGCTGGCCTGGCTGGGGCGCGAGCTGCCCGCCGAAGCCCGGGTTTGCGCCCGCGCAAACCGCCGTTGGCACCAGCGCCTCCTCGTTGCCTGACAAACGCTGCAATAAAAACCACGAATGGCGACATTTCTGCCCGCGACATCGCTATAATCTCCCCCCGATTATAAGGACGTCTCCTGATCGGGCCCCGCACTCGCCGATTGACCCCGGCAACTTCACCGCTTCGCCCACAGAGAGCCTTCCACTCAGGTCTTGCATCGGCTGTCGTGCCTGCTTTTTCCGGCCCTTCACACTGCATGAACCTGCGGGTTGCCATCGCGCAGTCCCCTTTTGAGGTTCACGTCTCCAAAAGAGCGTGAAAAAACGGTTTTCACAACTTCACAAGAGTGTGGCGAGCAAATGAACAGTCTGGCATGTGCAAAAGCGGCAGATGTGTCCCGAACAGCCCTGAACAGGCGGCAGATGCGCTCATCCCGTATGAGTGTCTGAACCGTTCCATAACGCACGCACGACACCTTGACCATAAGTCGAATTGCCGCACCTGTGGCAAACGGCGTTCAATACACGAACCCGAAGACTGATTGGCGGTGTCCGCGGAAGTTGCAAGAACTGCGAAAAGTCGGACATGGCGACCCTGGCAAACCCAGGTCCTATGCTGTCAATTAGGTAGCTGTAGATTGTGGAGACGCGTTAAATGGCGCAGAACGAATCGGTTGATGTGGTACTGGTAGGCGCGGGCATCATGAGTGCCACCCTGGCCGTACTGCTCAAGGAGCTTGACCCGACCCTGAAGCTTGAGGTCGTCGAGGCGATGGACTCCGGGGCCGCGGAAAGCTCCAACCCCTGGAACAACGCAGGCACCGGCCACGCCGGCCTGTGCGAGCTGAACTACACGCCGCAGGCCGCCGATGGCAGCATCGACATCAAGAAGGCCGTGCACATCAACACCCAGTTCGAGGTTTCGCGCCAGTTCTGGGCCTACCTGAGCAAGAAGGGCAACTTCGGCTCGGCGCGTGCCTTCATCAACCCTGTCCCGCACCTGAGCTATGTCGAGGGTGACAAGGGTGTTTCCTTCCTCAAGAAGCGCTTCGAGCTGCTCAAGCAGCACCACGCCTTCGCCGAGATGGAATACACCGAAGACAAGGCCGTGATGAACGACTGGATGCCGCTGATGATGCCTGGCCGCCCGGCCGACCAGCACATCGCCGCTACCCGCGTGGCCAAAGGCACCGACGTCAACTTCGGCGCACTGACCAACAAGCTGCTCAAGCTGCTGGGCGACTCGCCGGACGCGCAGGTCAAGTACAGCAAGAAGGTTGTCGGCCTGCGCCGTAACGGCAGCGGCTGGACCGTGAGCATCAAGGACGTCAACAGCGGCGGCAGCCGTGAAGTCGACGCCCGCTTCGTCTTCCTCGGCGCCGGCGGCGCGGCCCTGCCACTGCTGCAGTTGTCCGGCATCCCGGAAAGCAAAGGTTTCGGCGGCTTCCCTGTCAGCGGCCAGTGGCTGCGTTGCGACAACCCGGAAATCGTCAAGCAGCACCAGGCCAAGGTCTACAGCCAGGCCGCTGTCGGCGCCCCGCCGATGTCGGTACCGCACCTGGACACACGCGTCGTGGACGGCAAGACTTCGCTGCTGTTCGGCCCGTATGCCGGCTTCACTACCAAGTTCCTCAAGCACGGCTCGCTGATGGACCTGCCGTTGTCGGTGCGCATGGGCAACATTGGCCCGATGCTGGCCGTGGCCCGCGACAACATGGACCTGACCAAGTACCTGGTCAGCGAAGTGATGCAGTCGATGGAGCAGCGTCTGGAAGCCCTGCGTCGTTTCTATCCGCAGGCCAAGGCCGAAGACTGGCGCCTGGAAGTGGCGGGTCAGCGCGTGCAGATCATCAAGAAAGACCCGAAAAAAGGCGGCGTGCTGCAGTTCGGTACCGAGCTGGTCTCGGCCCAGGACGGCAGCCTGGCAGCTCTGCTCGGCGCATCGCCGGGTGCCTCGGTGACCGTGTCGATCATGCTGGAACTGATCGAGCGCTGCTTCCCCGAGCAGGCCAAGGGTGCCTGGGCTGCCAAGCTCAAGGAAATCTTCCCGGCTCGCGAGAAGACCCTGGCAACCGATGCTGCGCTGTACCACAAGATCAGTGCCGATAACGACGCAGCCCTGGACCTGGCAGAAAGCAGCCCGGCGGCCAAGCATTACGCCTAAGCCGGCCTGAAACGCAAAAACGCCCCTCGGGGCGTTTTTTTGTGCCTGGCGCTTGATCAGCCTGTACCGGCCTCTTCGCGGGCATGCCCGCCCCCACAGGTTCGGTAATGCCCGCAGGTGCGGCGCGACTCCTGTGGGAGCGGGCGCGCCCGCG
This sequence comes from Pseudomonas sp. FW305-E2, assembly GCF_058782925.1. NCBI lineage: Bacteria > Pseudomonadati > Pseudomonadota > Gammaproteobacteria > Pseudomonadales > Pseudomonadaceae > Pseudomonas > Pseudomonas sp. FW305-E2. The sequence continues at coordinate 16,089 of NZ_JBYSYE010000045.1, forward strand.
ACGAGGCCGGCACTGGCTACAGATCAGCCGCGGGCTTTATCGATGATCTCGATGTACTCAGGGGCATTGCGCTGGTCGGCAATTTGCTCGACGAAGGTCTTGCCGTGCTCGTCCTTGCCATCCAGGTCCAGGCCAGCCTCGACGAAGAAGCCTACAAAGCGCTCAAAGTCGTCCACGCGCAGGCCACGGTAAGCCTTGACCAGCTTGTGCAGCGACGGCGAAGTCACACCATCGGCCGGCTCGAACTGAAGGAACGACTTGATGTAGTCGTCGCTGATTTCGTCACCGATTACCTGTTTCTTGTCTTTACGCATTGCCGACTCCAACTGGACCATCACGGAATTTCGAAGGCCGGCAGTTTACCCCCCGCAGGCTTCGCGCCTCAACGCGTACGTACCGTCCCGGTGTGCAGGTCGGCCCAGATATGGCCGTTGCCGTAAGTCAGAAACTGCACGTACAGGGTTTCGTTACGCAGCAGGTCCATGACCACCCGGTAGTTGCTGACTGGGTAATTCAGGCTCAAGGTGCGGGTTTTAGCGTCATACACAGGCTTTTTCAGGCTTTTGGCCGCTTCACCATCGAACGTCAGCAGCACCTGGGCAATGGTTGCGCCCTTGCTCAGCGGCTTGCCCTTCAGGCGCACCTGCAACGACGATGTGATCGGAATCGGCTGCTGATCGGACTGGCGCTGGGCCCCTACGACCACCGAATAGTCAGTCACTTGCAGCAATTGCTGGCTGGTCGGCGCTTCCTGGCGCAGGGACTGGTCATCAGGTGGCAGGAACTGACTGTGCAGCGGTGCGGCAGCGAGCGGCAGGCTGACCGCCAGCAGGAGGGGAAGAATCGCACGCATGTGAGGCTCCTTGTATGAAGGAGCACTCTAGCATGCCGGGTGCAGCCGATATCAATCGAACTGCGCGCGCATCCAGGCCTGGTAATCGGCCACGCCGGCTTCACCCTCGCGCGGCGCCCAGTGTGCGTGCTCGCCCTCGCTCACTGGTCGGTATGGCCCAGCCTTGCACTCGAACAGGATGCTGTCGGGCTCCAGCACCACCAAGCCATGGTAGGTACCAGGCGCCAGATCCACACCCAGACAGTCGCCACCGGCCTGCAGCACCCGCTTGTCTGCAACCGTGCCCTGTTCATCGAAGATCAGCAGGCCAAAGCACCCCTTGAGTGCTATCAAGGTTTCAGCCTTGTCGGCGCTCACATGGCGATGCGGCGGAATGTAGGTGCTTGGTTGCAGCCCGACCGCCATGCGATGGCAGGGCTCTTCCATTTCGTGGAAGGTGTGATGCTGCCGCCCGCGCGGGTTGGCTGCGGCCTTTTCGGCCAGCCCGACGAACAGCGATTGGTCGATGAACGCAGGCTGGCGCACGGTTACAGCCCCTTTACGGCGAAGATGCCGTTAGCATTGCGCCAGTACCCTTTGTAGTCCATGCCGTAACCGAAGATATAGCGATCGACACAAGGCAGGCCCACATAGTTGGCCTTGAGGTCAGGGCTTGCCTTGCGGTCGTGATCCTTGTCGATCAGCACAGCGGTGTACACCGAGCGGGCGCCGGCATGCTTGCAAAACTCGATGATGGCGCTGAGGGTGTGGCCTTCGTCGAGGATATCGTCAACGATCAACACGTCACGGTCGATGAAGGACACTTCCGGCTTGGCCTTCCAGAAAAGCTCGCCGCCGCTGGTCTGGTTGCGGTAGCGGGTAGCGTGCAGGTAGGAGGCTTCCAGCGGGAACTGCAGGTGAGTCAGCAGTTTGCCGGAGAAGATCAGGCCACCATTCATCACGCAGAACACAACCGGGTTCTTGTCGTGCAGGTCCTTGCAGATCTGTTCGCCGACTTTGGCGATGGCCGCTTCGACTTCGGCTTCGGTGTACAGGCAGTCAGCTTCATGCATGACTTGACGGATATGCTCGAGATCGGCGGACATGGCGCGCTCCGGGGGGCATTTTGGAAAAGCGGGCAAAGGTACGCATCCGCTCGTCACAGATCAAGCATTTATGGACTAACGTCCAGAATGACCAGACGACAGCACAGGCTGAATAGATTAATCTAGCGCGGTTTTTTTGCCCGCCTTTCGGAGCCCTCCCCTATGCCCACTCGTGAGATCCGCCATCCGCTGATCCGCCACAAGCTTGGCCTGATGCGCCGTGCCGATATCAGCACCAAAAATTTTCGCGAACTCGCCCAGGAAGTCGGCGCGCTCCTGACGTATGAAGCCACCCAGGACCTGCCCCTCGAAACCTACGAGATCGACGGCTGGTGTGGCAAGGTCTCGGTTGAAAAAATCGCCGGCAAGAAGATCACCGTAGTACCGATCCTGCGCGCCGGCATCGGCATGCTCGACGGCGTGCTCAGCCTGATCCCGGGTGCCAAGGTCAGCGCCGTCGGCGTTGCCCGAAACGAAGAAACCCTCGAAGCCCACACCTACCTGGAAAAGCTCGCGCCGGACATCAACCAGCGCCTGGCCCTGATCATCGACCCGATGCTGGCCACCGGCGGCTCGATGGTTGCCACCATCGACCTGCTGAAAAAGGCCGGCTGCAAAGAGATTCGCGCCATGGTGCTGGTCGCCGCACCAGAAGGCATCGAGGTGGTGGAAAAAGCCCACCCGGACGTGAAGATCTACACCGCCTCGATCGACCAGCGCCTGAACGAGCACGGCTACATCGTGCCAGGCCTGGGTGATGCCGGTGACAAGATCTTCGGCACCAAGCAAAAGGACGCCTGACCATGCAGGACGGCTTCAACGACCCGCTCTGGCGCCAGGTCGTTTCGGGCGCGCAGATGCTCTTCGTGGCATTCGGCGCGCTGGTGCTGATGCCCCTGATCACCGGCCTCGACCCGAACGTCGCGCTGTTCACCGCCGGCATCGGCACCCTGCTATTCCAGCTGGTCACCGGACGTCAGGTACCGGTGTTCCTGGCCTCGAGCTTTGCCTTCATCACGCCGATCATCCTCGCCAAAGGCCAGTTCGGCCTGGCCGAGACCATGGGCGGCGTAATGGCTGCTGGCTTCGTGTACACCTTCATGGGCCTGATGGTAAAAATCAACGGCACCGGTTTCATCGACCGCATGCTACCGCCGGTGGTGATCGGCCCGGTGATCATCTCCATCGGCCTGGCCATGGCACCGATCGCCGCCAACATGGCGATGGGCAAAGGTGGGGACGGTACGGCGCTGATGCCATACAAGACGGCCATGCTGATCTCGATGCCAGCGCTGCTGACAACCTTGATCGTTGCCGTATTCGGCAAGGGCATTTTCCGCCTGGTGCCCATCATCTCCGGCGTGCTGGTGGGCTTTGCCCTGTCGTTCGCCTTTGGCGTGGTCGACACCGCCAGGATCGCTGCCGCACCGTGGCTGGAAATCCCCAATTTCACCGCCCCTGCGTTCAACTGGCAGGCCATTCTGTTCATCGTCCCGGTTGCGCTGGCGCCGGCGATCGAGCATATCGGCGGGGTGATTGCAGTGGGCAGCGTGACCGGCCGTGACTACCTGAAGAAGCCTGGCCTGCACCGGACGTTGCTGGGCGACGGCCTGGCGACTACTGCAGCCGGCCTGTTCGGCGGCCCGCCCAACACCACCTATGCCGAAGTGACCGGCGCGGTGATGCTGACCAAGAACTACAACCCGAAGATCATGACCTGGGCGGCGGTCTTCGCCATTACCCTGGCGTTCATCGGCAAGTTCGGCGCGCTGCTGCAGAGCATCCCGGTGCCGGTGATGGGCGGTATTCTGTGCCTGCTGTTCGGCTCGATTGCAGCGGTGGGCATGAACACCATGATCCGCCACAAGATTGACCTGGGCGAAGCACGCAACCTGGTGATCGTCTCGGTGACACTGGTGTTCGGTATCGGCGGCGTGCTGATCGGCAGCGGTGACGGCCCGGATGACTGGGGCCTGAAGGGCATCGCCCTGTGCGCCATTGTGGCTATTGCGCTGAACCTGATTCTGCCGGGTAATGACAGCTGGAAGCACAAGAAGCTGGATGTATAAACGGTCGGTAGGGGCCGCAAGGCGGCCCCTTCGATTCAGGCCTTTTCACTCATATCAGCCAACACCCTCACCCACTCCGAGTGATCATTCAGGCACGGCACCAGCACCAGCTCCCGGCCACCCGCCTCGACAAACTGCTCGCTGCCACGCATGCCTATCTCTTCCAGCGTCTCGATGCAATCCGCCACAAATGCCGGGCACATCACCAGCAGCTTCTTCACACCGGCCTTGGCCAGTTCATCCAACCGCGTCTCGGTGTAGGGTTCGATCCACTTGTCCCGGCCCAGCCGCGACTGGAACGATACCGACCACTTGCCATCAGGTATGCCCATTTTCTGCGCAAAGGCTTTGGCCGTAGCCAGGCATTGCCCGCGATAGCAAACCGAACGTACTTCGGCGGTTGCACCGTGGCAGCAATCGGCAGCACGCAGGTCGTGCTTGACCCCTTTCGGAAACAGCTTTTTCAGGTGCCGTTCCGGCAAACCATGGAAGCTCAGCAGCAGGTGGTCGTAACCCGTCTCAAGGTACGGCCGGGCACTGGCAGCCAGTGCCTCGATGTACGCCGGGTGCTCGTAGAACGGCTGCAGCACACGCATCTGCAACGGCAACTGACGCTCGCTGACGGTCTGTTTTGCCAGCTCGACCACCGTGGTCACCGTGCTGTCGGCGAACTGTGGATAAAGCGGCGCCAAAGTCACCTTGCGCACACCTTGGGCGGCCAGCCGCTCCAACACATCAGGCAACGCTGGCTGGCCGTAGCGCATGGCAATTTCCACTGGGCCATGGGGCCAGTGCTCGACCATCGCTGCCTGCAGGCGACGGGTCAGCACAACCAGAGGCGAGCCCTCCTCCCACCATATCGAAGCGTAGGCGTGTGCCGACTGCTCTGGCCGCTTGATCAGGATCAGCGACACCAGCAAGCGCCGCACCGGCCACGGCAGGTCGACCACGTACGGGTCCATGAGGAACTGGTTGAGGTAACGGCGCACATCGGCCACCGAGGTGGAGGCCGGGGAACCCAGGTTGACCAGCAGCAGGGCGTGATCGGTCATGCAGCGTCCTATGTCAGAGGCCACTGGACAGGTTGTCCAGCGCCGATTGCAGATCGTTGAAGCGGAAGGTGAAGCCGGCTTCCAGCAAGCGTACCGGGCGCGCCCGCTGGCCTCCCAGCAGCAAGGTGGACATCTCGCCAAGCCCGGCCTTGAGCAGCAATGCCGGCACTGGCAACAGCGCCGGCCGATGCAGGGCGCGGCCCAGTCGCCTGGCAAACTCACGGTTGCGCACAGGCTCCGGCGCGCAGGCATTATAAGGACCGCTGGCATCCTTGTGCTGCAAGAGAAAATCAATCAGGGCGACCTGGTCGTCTATATGAACCCAGGGCATCCACTGCCGCCCATTGCCCAAAGGCCCGCCCACCCCCAGCTTGAAGGGTATGCGCAGGCGCGACAAAAAGCCGCCATCGCTGGCCAGCACCAGGCCAGTACGGACCAGTACCACGCGGATCCCCTGCGCTTGCGAACGCTGGGCGGTCTCTTCCCAGGCAATGCACAACTGGCTGGCGAAATCTTCACGCACCGGGGGTGAAGCCTCGGTCAGTTCGCGTTCGCCACCGTCTCCGTACCAACCTACCGCAGAGCCGGAGATCAACACCTCCGGGCGCTGCTCACGGGTGCCCAACCAAGCCAGCAATTGCTCGGTAAGGGTGACACGGCTGGCCCACAGCACATTGCGCCGGGCGGCCGTCCAGGGCCTGTCGGCAATCGGCGCACCCGCAAGGTTGACCACCGCATCAAGATGATCGTCGGCCTCCAACTGCTCCAGGCGCGCGATACCGCGCACCCCGCTACCACAGATTTTTGCCACCTGTTCAGGACGCCTGCTCCAAACCGTAAGCCGATGCCCTTGGCCCAGCCAGTACTGGCACAGATGCTTGCCAATCAAACCGGTGCCACCTGTCAGCAATATATGCATGGCTGTGTCCTCGCAGAATGCGTCGGTGGTCTATTTTTAACAGCAAGGCACTTTTTTGACCCGACGCTCTCGGATAAACATAGGCCAACCTGCCCGCTAACACGGAATAACCTTATACAGAATTTTTGCATTGTACAGGTTTGCCTGACAGCGTAGTCTGCTCACAGCAAGGTTTGAAGAGGCCATCATGACAATACCTATCGCCATCATCGGGGCCGGCATCGCCGGTTTGTCAGCCGCCCAGGCTTTGCAAAAGGCCGGGCAATCCGTGCACTTGTTCGACAAAGGCCACGGCAGTGGCGGGCGCATGGCCAGCAAGCGCAGCGAAGCCGGCGCGCTCGACCTGGGCGCACAGTACTTCACTGCCCGTGACCGACGCTTTGTCGATCAGGTGCAGCAATGGGTGGCCGCCGGCTGGGCCGAACAATGGAAGCCTCAACTGTATAACTACCGTGACGGCGAACTCACCCCTTCCCCTGACGAGCAGACGCGCTGGGTAGGCGTGCCACGCATGAGCGCCATTACCCGCGGCTTGCTCAAGGACGTCACGGTCAACTTCGGCTGCCGCATAGCGGAAGTGTTTCGCGGCAAGCAGTACTGGCACCTGCAAGATACCGAAGGTTGCAGCCACGGCCCCTACAGCCGTGTGGTCATCGCCGTACCGGCACCGCAGGCCACGCCACTTCTGGCCGCCACACCGAAGCTGGCGGCCGTGGCCGCTGGCGTGCAAATGGAACCTACCTGGGCCGTGGCCCTCGCCTTCCAGGCACCGCTGGATACGCCAATGCAAGGCTGCTTCGTGCAGGACAACCCGCTGGACTGGCTGGCCCGCAATCGCAGCAAGCCCGGCCGCGACGAGCACCTGGACACCTGGGTACTGCACGCGACGTCAGACTGGAGCCGGCAACACATCGACCTGCCCAAGGAAGAAGTGATCGAACAGTTGTGGGGTGAATTCGCCGAACTGGTCGGCTGCGTGGTACCGCCGCCCACCTTCTCCCTGGCTCACCGCTGGCTCTATGCCCGCCCCAGTAGCAACCATGAGTGGGGCGCACTGGCCGATGCCGACCAGGGCTTGTACGCCTGTGGGGACTGGTGCCTGTCCGGCCGCGTCGAAGGCGCATGGCTCAGTGGCCAGGAAGCGGCGCGGCGCTTGCTCGAACACCTTGAGTGATGCCGAACTATACAAAAATACTAGTTTGCATAACTTCAGCGCTGTGCTGAAATAAACCTGTACAAGTTTCGAGTCACGTACAGGTTTATTTTCGGAGGCAGCCATGCACGACCCTTCCGCCCACCGCAAGCCGCGTATCGCCATCAGCGCCTGCCTGACCGGGCACAGCGTGCGCTACAACGGCGGCCACAAGGCCTCCGACCTGTGCCGTAAACAACTGGAACAGCACTTCGACTGGCTACCTGTATGTCCGGAAGTGGCAATCGGCCTGGGTGTTCCGCGCGACCCGATTCGCCTGGTCGGCAACCCCGAGCAACCCGAAGTGGTCGGCACCCGCGACCCCGGCAAGGACCTGACCGACCCGCTGCGCACCTATGGCGAGCAGATGGCCAACGAACTTGACGACATCTGCGGCTACATCTTCATGCAGAAGTCACCTTCTTGCGGCCTGGAACGGGTAAAGGTTTATCAGGACAATGGCCACCCGGCCGTGCATGGTGGGCGCGGCGTCTATGCCCAGGCTTTCTGTGCATTGCGCCCGGACCTGCCAGTAGAGGAAGAAGGCCGCCTGCATGACCCCGTGCTGCGCGAGAACTTCATAAGCCGCGTTTACGCCTACGCCGACTGGCAGCGCCTGCTGGCCGAGGGCCTAAACCGTGGCGCGCTGGTACGCTTTCATTCGCGCTACAAGTATTTGCTGATGGCCAATAACCCCCAGGCCTATCGCACCCTCGGCCGCCTGCTTGGCAGCATGAGCAAGGCTGATGAACCACAGAGCATCGGCCCGCGCTATTTCAGCCAGCTGATGCAAGCCCTGCGCCGCTGCGCGAGCCGCGGCACCCACAGTAACGTGCTGCAGCACCTGAGCGGTTACTTCAAGGATGCCCTGACGCAGCAGGACAAGGCCGAGTTGCAGGCAGTCATCGGCCAATACCAACAAGGCGTGGTACCACTGGTAGTGCCACTGACCTTGCTCAAACACCATTTGCGCAAGCACCCAGACCCCTACCTGCAGCAACAAGCCTACCTGCAGCCGCACCCCGAGAGCCTGGGCTTGCGCAATGCGGTCTGAGGACTTGCTGCCCATCGGCGAACTTGCCCGTCGCACCGGCGTAAACCCGGTCACCCTGCGCGCCTGGGAGCGCCGGTATGGGTTGCTCAAGCCACAGCGCACCGCCAAGGGGCATCGCCTGTACCCACTTGAGCAGGTCGAACGCGTCGAGGCGGTCCTGGCTTGGCTGCAGCGTGGCGCGTCGGTCGGCCAAGTCCGCGAGTTGCTCGACAAACCCGCCAGCACCCCACCGAAGGGGGACTGGCAAGCCAGGCAATTCCAGCTGATCGAAGCCATCGCCGGCCTTTCACAGCGCGCCCTCGACCAGCAACTTAACCAGGCCATGGCGCTGTACCCGGCAGTCACCCTGTGCGAACAACTGCTGCTGCCGCTGCTCGACATGCTCGACCAGCGCTGGCGCAATTACTTCAACGCTCGGCTGGAGCAGGTGTTTTTCCACAGCTGGCTGCGCAGCAAGCTCGGTGCCCGCGTGTACCACGACAACCAGCTGCTGCAAGGGCCCGCCGTGTTGCTGGCCGAAGACAGCGAACGCACCTTCAGCCCAGACTTATGGTTGTGCGCCTGGCTGCTCACCAGCAATGGCTTCCCGGTCGAGGTGCTCGAGCAGCCCGTCGCAGGCCCGCAATTGCTAAGCGCCGTCAACACGCTCAAACCACGCGCCTTACTCCTGCACTTGGGCCCACGCATCGACGACAAGGCGTTGCTGCGCACCCTGCAAGGCTTACCAATCCCCAAGCTGTTGGGTGGTGCCACGCTGGCGCTGCATGAAGCCCGCTTGAAGGCTTTTGAGCTACCCGACCTTTTCCTGTTCGACACCCCGCAGGCGGCATTGCGCGTGCTTCAAGCCCATGATCGACAGCCTGTAGAGATAAATGCCCCATGCACCTGACCTGGCTGCGCAGCGACCTGCGTATCGATGACAACACTGCACTCAGCGCCTCCACCGAGCGCGGCCCGACCATCGCCCTGTGGCTGGTCAGCCCCGGACAATGGCAAGCCCATGACGATGCCGACTGCAAAGTCGACTTCTGGCTGCGTAACCTGCATGACCTGCGCCAATCACTGGAAAAGCTGAACATACCCCTGCTGATCCGCACAATCGATACCTGGGACCAGGCGCCACAGGCGGTGCTCGATGTCTGTCGCCAACATCAGGTGCAAAGCGTGCACTGGAACGAGGAGTACGGCATCAATGAGCAGCGCCGGGATGATGCCACCCGGGCACTGCTGGAAAAGTCGGCCATCCAGGCGCACAGCTACCTCGACCAGCTGTTCTTCCGTCCGGGCACCGTACTGACTCGCAGTGGCGATTACTTCCAGGTGTTCAGCCAGTTCAAGAAAACCTGCCTGGAGCATCTGCACCGCAGCCTGCCGGCCCTGGCAGGGCGGGTGAAGCGCCAGGCCCCGCTGAACATCGGCAGCGACCCGATCCCGCAACACGTAGAGGGATTCGGAAAAACCACGCACGCACTGCGCGACCACTGGCCAGCAAGTGAGGCTGAGGCACAGTCCCGTCTGTCACGCTTCCTCGACGAAACCATCGACGACTACCAGCACTTGCGTGATTTGCCAGCCAAGCCCGGCACCAGCCAGCTTTCCCCCTACCTGGCCGCCGGCGTGATTTCGCCCCGCCAATGCTTGCACGGTGCACTGGCCAGCAACCGGGGCGAGTTCGACAGTGGCAGCATGGGCGTGCAGACCTGGATAAACGAGCTACTCTGGCGGGAGTTCTACAAGCACATCCTGAGCGGTTATCCACAGGTCTCGCGCCACCGCGCCTTCCGCGCCCAAACCGAAGCCTTGCCCTGGCGTGACGCCCCGGCAGACCTGGAGGCCTGGGAGCAGGGCCGCACCGGCTTCCCGATCATCGATGCCGCCATGCGCCAGTTGCTGCACACCGGGTGGATGCACAACCGCTTGCGCATGATCGTGGCCATGTTCCTCAGCAAGAACCTGCTGATTGACTGGCGCAAGGGCGAGCGACACTTCATGCGAAACCTGATAGACGGCGATCTGGCCGCCAACAACGGGGGTTGGCAGTGGAGTGCGTCCACCGGCACCGATGCGGTGCCCTATTTCCGTATCTTCAACCCGGTTTCGCAGTCGCAGCGCTTCGATCCTCAGGGGCATTTCATTCGCCACTGGGTACCAGAACTACAAGCACTCGATGAAAAAGCCATCCATCAGCCCATTAAATCGACGGACCTTTTCGGTAATACTTCTTACCTAAGTCCAATCGTAGATCTCAGCAGCAGTCGCCAGCGGGCCCTGGAAGCGTTCAAAGGGCTGCCACGCCGGCAGAATTAGGGGATAACGTCTTGATTAACTCACGCAGTTTCTGGGTTACGGGCGCAAGCAACGGACTTGGCTTGGCTTTGGTGGAGCGGATGCTCGATGAAGGACATCGCGTTGCCGCGAGTGGCAAGGATAGCGATGCACTGGATGATTTGGGGACACGCTACGGCAGCCAATTGTTGCGTTTGCCTTGGCAGTTGCAGGAAGAACAACACGTCACCCATGCGTGCCAACAAATTTGCCATGCCTGGTGTTCGCTGGACGGGCTGATCCTCAACACCGGCACCACCGATTACCTGCCAGACAATGCCAGTGACAGTGAACTGATCGAAGCGATCGTCACTACCAACCAGCTGGCCGCAGAGCATTGCCTGAGCAAAGCGCTGCCGTTGCTGGAAAAGGGTCGGTCGCCGCAGGTGATGGCGCTTTTCAACCGCTATTCGGCGTTGCAGCTGTTTGCACCGACACAGGTGACTGCGGGCTGGAACAATTTGCCGCAATGGATGCGTGAGCAACGCAAGGCCCTTGAGGACCAAGGGGTAGCACTGACCATTGTAGGGCCACAATCGTTGAAGGTTACGCTAACGTCGGCACAGGCGATACCGGAGGAGTGGACGCCCGGCAGTGCCGCAGAGGAGTTGCTGCGGCGTTGGCCTCAGAGAGAACCCGAACTGATCCTGGAGACGCTGGACCTCAGTAGCCTGTGGCCGCTGGCGCGTTAACACCTGAAATCAGCATTACCGTCTTCGCGGGGAAACCCGCTCCTGCAAATTACCCAGACCTTGAGTGCTGTGGTATGCCGGCAGGAGCGGGCATTGCCCGCGAAGTGGCGAATGCAGGCGAACTCAGAGCGCCATTCTGTAATGCAGGCTGTAGCTTTCTACACCATCATTGGGCTCTTTGATGCCCGCGTTGGAATAGTGAATCGCCCGCACCCCAATCTCATGCCCGCCGGCAAAGCGCAAACCAAAGCCGATGCGGTCCTCAAACTGGAAAGCCGAACCCAGCTCGTTGCTTTCCAGCTCGGTGCTGGAGAACGCCGCTACCCCTATCCCGGCTTCGATGTAAGGCTTCACCGACTCCCCGGCAAATTCATAGACGAACACGGGCGCGAAGGACAGGCTGTGATTGCTTGCGGTCTCGTCGCCATCCCAGTAGGTGTAGGCCCCATCCCAATAGCCGGTCAGCCGACCAACGCTGGTCTGCCACCAACTCGCATCCCAATTCGATTGCAGCCCTAGCCGGTAAACCATTGTCGAATCGCCGGTCTGCCCCACCGAAAACGAAACATCGGCAGCTTGTGCCGACATCGCTTGCCCCAAAACAAAGGCAGCAGCCGCTGCCAAGCCGAGCAGTTTCCTCATAAGAAACATCCTTCTTTCTGATGCTGTTGTTAGTGTCCGCCTCATCTCAGGCAAAGCGGTAGAAAGCAGAAGTGGAACGATAGTTCAGCCTTTTTTCACGTTTTTTTCACAACGCAAAGCTTTGCACATCGTCGGACTTATGCCACAGCACAGGTAGGATTTTTCTTAAGGCTTCTGGGTCAGCGCTTGTCCAGAAGCGTGCAGCGCCGGCCGGGCCTTCGGCCAATAGATCATTGGCACCCAGCAGCCGTCGCAACTGACGCGCCACGGCCGCGCCGGTGTCGATGATGGCCACGTCATCCGGGACAATGCCGGCCAGCAATGGGCGAAGAAAAGGGTAATGGGTGCAGCCGAGGATCAGCGTATCGCAACCTGCAGCCAGTAGCGGCTGCACATAACCTTGCAGCAGCTGGCGCACCGCTGGGCTTACAAGGTCACCGGCTTCGATCAGCTCGACCAGCCCCGGGCAAGGCTGGGTAATAACCTGTACGTTGTTGGCGAAGCGGTCGAGCAAGGCTGCGAACTTGGCACTCTGCAGGGTACCGGTGGTGGCCAGCACACCGACCACGCCCGAGCGGGTGGCTGCCGCTGCAGGCTTGACGGCCGGTTCCATGCCCACCAACGGCCAGGACGGATACAACTCGCGCAGGTCGGCCACTGCCGCCACCGTGGCAGTGTTGCAGGCCAACACCATGGCCTTTGCGCCTTGTTCATGGAAGAACCCGGCAATGTGCCGGCAGCGCTCGCGGATATAGTCCGGCGACTTCTCACCGTAGGGTATATGCCCGCAATCGCCCACATACAGCAACGTTTCGTTGGGCAGCAGGCGCTGGATCTCGGCCAGCACCGACAAACCGCCAACCCCCGAGTCCATGACGCCGACCGGCGCAGAGCGCTCAGCCATCGCGCTTGCCACAGACCGTGCACGCCGGGTCGCGCTTGACACGAAGCTCGCGGATACGGGTGCCGAGGGCATCGATCAACAGCAAGCGGCCGACCAACGGCTCACCGAAGCCAGCCAGCAGCTTCATCGCCTCCAGCGCCTGCAGGCTACCCACCAGCCCCACCAGCGGGCCAATGACGCCAGCTTCGCTGCAGGTCAGTTCGGCTTCGCTACCATGCCCGTACAGGCAGTGGTAGCACGGGCTGTAGTCGCGCCGCGGGTCGAACACCGACAGTTGACCCTCCAGACGGATTGCCGCTCCGCTGACCAGCGGCTTGCCGGCGGCGACACAGGCAGCGTTGACCGCCTCGCGGGTAGAGAAATTGTCGGAGCAGTCCAGTACCAGGTCGACTGCCGCCACCGCAGCCGTCAGCGAGTCCTCGTCCAGTGCCTGGCGGTGAGCAACCAGGCTGACTTCCGGGTTGATTGCCTGCAAGCGCTGCAAGGCAGAGTCGACCTTGCTCATGCCGACGCTGGCACTGTCGTGGATGACCTGGCGTTGCAGGTTGGTCAGGTCGACGGTGTCGAAGTCGGCCAGATGCAGCTCACCCACGCCAGCGGCGGCCAGGTACAGGGCGACTGGCGAGCCCAGGCCACCCAGCCCGATGATCAGCGCTTTGCTCTGCTTGAGCCGCAGCTGGCCATCGATGTCGATCTGGGACAGCAGCACCTGGCGGCTGTAACGCAGCAGTTCCTGATCACTCAGCATGGCAGTCGCCCCAGGGTAATGCGTTCATGGCCGCCCAGGTCCGTGCGGCTGGCCACCTCGATAAAGCCATGTTCAGCCAGCAGAGCACGTACCGCTGCCGCCTGATCGTAGCCATGTTCCAGCAGCAGCCAACCACCTGGCAACAAGTGCGCGGGGGCCTGGGCGGCGATCACGCGAAGGTCGTCCAGGCCATCGGCACCGGCCACCAGGGCACTGCTGGGCTCAAAGCGCACGTCGCCGGCCACCAGGTGCGGGTCTTCAGCGGCGATGTAGGGCGGGTTGCTGACAATGAGGTCGAAACGCTCCCCGGCCAGGCTGTCGAACCAGTGGCTTAGCCGTACCCGAGCGTTGGCCAGGCCTAACCGCTGGCGGTTGCGCTCGGCGAGGGCAGCAGCCTCCTCCACCCGGTCAACCGCTGTCACCTGCCAGGCCGGGCGTTCGCTGGCCAGCGCCAGAGCGATGGCCCCCGTACCCGTACCCAGGTCGAGAACCTTGGCTGGCGAAGCGGGTTGCAGCTCAAGCGCCGTCTCGACCAGCAGTTCGGTATCCGGCCGCGGGATCAGGGTATGCGGCGCAACCTCCAGGTCGATCTTCCAGAAGCCCTGCAGCCCAAGGATATAGGCCACTGGCTCGCCGCCACGGCGGCGCTGCAGGTAGCCGGCATAGGTCTCGGCATCTTCGCTGCTGACAATACGCTCGGGCCAGGTATGCAGGTAGCTGCGCGATTTACCGATGGCCGCAGCCAGCAGCAGTTCGGCATCCAGGCGCTCAGTGGGCGATTCAGGCAACTGCGCGTTGCGCAACAGGCTGGCGATGACAGTCATCAGTCCCCCAAGGCGGCCAGTTGATCGGCCTGGTATTCGGCCAGCAGCGGTTCGATCACCGCGTCTACGCCACCGCTGAGGATGTCGTCCAACGAATACAAGGTCAGGTTGATGCGGTGGTCGGTCACCCGCCCCTGTGGATAATTGTAGGTGCGGATGCGCTCGGAGCGGTCACCGGACCCCACCAGCAGCTTGCGCTCACTGGCAATGGCGTTCTGCGCGGCACTGGTCTGCATGTCGTTCAGCTTGGCCGACAGCCAGGACATGGCGCGGGCGCGGTTCTTGTGCTGCGAGCGCTCCTCCTGGCATTCGACCACGATACCGGTGGGCAAGTGGGTGATACGGATCGCCGAATCGGTCTTGTTGACGTGCTGGCCGCCGGCACCGGAGGCACGGTAGGTGTCCACGCGCAAGTCGGCCGGGTTGATTTCGATGGCGGCCTGCTCGTCCGGCTCGGGGAGCACCGCCACCGTGCACGCGGAAGTGTGGACACGGCCTTGGGACTCGGTCTCGGGCACACGCTGAACCCGGTGTGCACCGGACTCGAACTTGAGCTTGCCGTAGACATTCTCGCCCTCGACGCGGGCAATGATTTCCTTGTAGCCGCCGTGCTCGCCTTCGTTCTCGGACAAGATTTCCAGGCGCCAGCCGCGCTTTTCGGCGTAGCGCGAATACATGCGGAACAGGTCACCAGAGAAGATGGCTGCCTCGTCGCCACCCGTACCGGCGCGGATTTCCAGAAACACGTTGCGACCGTCGTTGGGGTCTTTGGGCAGCAGCATGCGCTGCAGCTGCGCCTCCAGCGTCAGCAGTTGCTCCTTGGCTTCACGCACCTCTTCCACGGCCATTTCACGCAGGTCCGGGTCACTGTCCTTGAGCAGCGCCTGGGCACCTTCGAGGTCGTCCTGGACTTTGCGCCACTCTTTATAAGCAGCGTAGACCGGCTCTACCTCGGCATACTCGCGGGAGTAGGCGCGAAAACGCGTCTGGTCGGAAATAACCTCGGCGTCACCGAGCAGGGCGGTGAGTTCTTCGAAACGGTCCTGGAGGATTTCCAGTTTGTTCAGCAGCGACGCTTTCATTGCGGGGATTTGTCCGTGGAGCCCTCATTGAGGGCAAAGAGTTCCTGGGCCATGGCCAGCGCATCGAGGCGGCCCTCGGCCGAGAGCTTTTTCAGCTGCACGCTGGGCGCATGCAGGAGTTTGTTGGTCAGGCCCCGGGCCAGCTGGGCCAGCACGTCTTCGGGGTTGCCGCCATTGGCCAGCAGGCGCAGGGCCTTTTGCAGTTCTTCGTCGCGAAGGCGCTCACTTTGCTGGCGATAGGCCCTGAGCACGTCCACTGCCGCCAGTTCGCGCAGGCGCAGCATGAAGTCTTCGGCGCCCACGGATACCAGCTCTTCGGCCGCCTGAGCCGCCCCCTGGCGGCTCTTGAGGTTTTCTGCCACTACATCGTGCAGGTCGTCGACGGTGTACAGGTAGACATCGTCCAGCTCGCCTACTTCGGTTTCGATATCGCGAGGTACAGCGATGTCGACCATGAAGATCGGCTTGTGTCGGCGCTGTTTCAGTGCGCTCTCGACCGCGCCCTTGCCCAGGATCGGCAACTGGCTGGCGGTGGAACTGATCACGATGTCACTGTTGGCCAGTTCCTGGGGGATGTCTGCCAGCAGCACGGCATGCGCACCGAACTGCTCGGCCAGGATGCTGGCGCGCTCCAGGGTGCGGTTGGCCACCACGATACGGCGTACGCCCTGCTCGTGCAGGTGGCGGGCGACCAGGGTGATGGTTTCGCCGGCACCGATCAGCAGGGCCTGGCTGCGGCCCAGGTCGGCGAAAATCTGCTTGGCCAGGCTGACCGCGGCGAACGCAACCGAAACCGGGTTTTCACCGATGGCCGTATCGGTACGCACCTGCTTGGCGGCGCTGAAGGTGGCCTGGAACAGGCGCCCAAGCAACGGCCCGACAGTACCGGCTTCGCGGGCCACGGCGTAGGCGGACTTCATCTGGCCCAGGATCTGAGGCTCGCCGAGAACCAGCGAGTCCAGGCCCGAGGCCACGCGCATCATGTGCTTCACGGCTTCGTGCTCTTCATGCACGTAGGCGCTGGCGCGCAGCTCGTCGAGGCTGAGGCGGTGATAGTCGGCCAGCCACTGCAGCACGGCGTCGGCGGACAGGTGGTCCTGCTCTATATAGAGCTCACTGCGGTTGCAGGTCGACAGGATCGCCGCCTCGCGGCTGGACGTCAGTCTGCAGAGCTGCTGCAGGGCGTCTACCAGCTGCTCTGGGGTAAACGCCACGCGCTCGCGTACGTCTACCGAGGCAGTCTTATGGTTGATACCAAGTGCAAGAAAGGCCATGCAAGGTCGCTGGTTGTGACGGGAAGCCGATAATTGTCCTCTTTCGCAGGTTTCAGGACAACCACCGTTCGCTATTGTGCTGATAGTCCTGCGGCTATCGCCGCTCGCGGGCCAGCATCAACGTTGATTTCAGGTTTCACTCCCGCTTTTGATCTTCGCGACTTCAGGAGGCCGGTGAGAGGGGATCCCGGAGCTCAGCGCAGGGGCCGGATGATGGGAGCGCAGCGTTTTTTGGTGGGCTTGCCCCGTGACAACGGACGCCAAGAAGCTGGTTACAGAGCTAACTGCCTTAAGCCTTTTGCGAAAAGGTGAGTCAGCGTCGCCATCGCAAATGACGGTTCGCCGAGTCAAAACAGACCACTTCGCTCCTTGCTTCTTGCTTCTTGCTTCTTGCTTCTTGCTTCTTGCTTCTTGCTTCTTGCTTCTTGCTTCTTGCTTCTTGGATGTGAGCATCCACATCAAGTAGGTATTCATTCGCGAAGGTGGCGCGTAGTCACCTTTCCGCCCTTCCGGCGGGTTACTTTGGTCGTGGCCAAAGTAACCAAAGCCGTCGGCTCCCATCATCCGGCCCCTACGCTACGCTCCGGGGTCCCCTCACTCCGGACTTGCTCCCGGGAGGACCGCGCTGCAGGCCCCATCCTGGGGCCCAGCGCTTGACGGGCATCCATGCCCGTCACCTCCCTCCGCAAGCCCTGCGCTCGGCCTCCTGAAGTCGCAATCTGCGTCGCCTGGACTACCGCGCGCTTAGAAGCAAAAGCCAAAGCAAGAGCAAGAGCAAGAGCAACGGCGTTCTTCCAGGTACACCAGGCCGAGGGCAGCCATGCCGGCGTATCCTTATCCAGATGACTGGGCAGAACCTCACCGAATGCATCGGCGGTGCCGGCCGATCACCGAATTCGCTTCTCGCTTTTGATCTTGCTTCTAAGCGCGCGGTAGGCCAGGCGACGCAGATTGCGACTTCAGGAGGCCGAGTGGAGGCATTGCGGAGGGAGATGACGGGCATGGATGCCCGTCAAGCGCTGAGGCCCCATGGATGGGGCCTGCAGCGCGTGCTCCCGGGAGCAAGGCCGGAGCGAGGGGACCCCGGAGCGCAGCGTAGGGGCCGGATGATGGGAGCCGACGGTTTTTGGTCCCTTTTTGCCACGACAAAAAGGGACCCGCCGTAAGGGCGGAAAGGTGAGTCGGCGTCGCCATCGCAAACGGACTGTACGCCCGATCAGAACCAGCGCTTAAGCTTGTGAGCTTTTGAGCTTTTGAGCTTTTGAGCTTTTGGGCCTTTGGGTTGTGCGCTTTCACATCAAGTAGACATTCATTCACGATGTAGGCGCCTATTCACCTTTCCGCCCTTCCGGCGGGTTACTTTGGTCGTGGCCAAAGTAACCAAAACCGTCGGCTCCTATCATCCGGCCCCTACGCTGCGCTCCGGGGTCCCCTCGCTCCGGGCTTGCTCCCGGGAGGACCGCGCTGCAGGCCCCATCCTGGGGCCCAGCGCTTGACGGGCATCCATGCCCGTCACCTCCCTCCGCAAGCCCTGCGCTCGGCCTCCTGAAGTCGCAATCTGCGTCGCCTGAACTACCGCGCGCTTAGAAGCCAAAGCAAGAGCAAGAGCAAGAGCAAGAGCTGGAGCTGGAGCTGGAACTGGAGCAGAAGCGACTGCCACGCATGGCATCACTTCCTCAATGGATCATCCCAGAAATGCCGCTCGGCCTCTTGCTGGATATCCGCCCGACTCAACCCCAAGTCGCGCAAGGTTGCATCACTGAGGCTGGCCAGCTCCTGACGCTGTCGGTACAACTGCAGCCAGCGCGCCGGACGCTGCAAGGCCGCATGCCACAGGTAGCTCAGGGAAAAGGCAGGTTGCTGGATGCTGCTGACATGACCTTTCATCGTGAAGCCCTCCGTGTTGATGGCCTCAGTCTCACGCCAGGCATAAGATCAATCCAACGAATGTTTCTGATGCGATGCATCTCGGAGATTGATGCAATGTCCCAGTACCAGAGCCTCGACGCGGACGTTCTGCGCACCTTCGTCGCCATTGCCGAGCAAGGCGGCTTTACCCGCGCAGGCGAAGTGGTCAACCGCACCCAGTCAGCGGTCAGCATGCAGATGAAACGCCTGGAAGAAGACATTCTGCAGCGCCAGCTATTCGAACGTGATGGCCGTCAGGTGCGGCTGACCGCCGAAGGCCAGGTACTGCTGGGGTATGCCCGACGCATTCTCAAGTTGCATGGCGAGGTGTTCAACACCCTGCGCATGCCACACATGGTTGGGCTGGTGCGCATCGGCACACCAGACGACTACGCCATGCGCTTCCTGCCGACCATCTTGTCGAGCTTTGCCCAAGCCTACCCGCTGGTGCAGGTGGAAGTGCATTGCGATTCGTCCAAGCAGTTGATGCTGCGCCAGGACCTGGACCTGACCATCGTCACCCGCGAGCCCGGCAACGAGATTGGCCAGTTGCTACGCCAGGAACGCCTGGTCTGGGCCGCGGCAGAAGGCTTTTGCCCGCACGAACAGCGGCCGATGCCGGTGGCGCTGTTCAACACCGACTGCTTCTGTCGCGCCTGGACCTGCAATGCGCTGGAGGCACAGGGCATCGATTACCGTATTGCCTACACCAGCCCAAGCCTGGCGGCAATCTTTGCCATCGTCACCGCCGGGCTGGCAGTGACCGCGCAGCTGCAGAGCCTGATCGGGGGCAACATCCGCATTCTGGGTGAGAGCGAAGGGCTGCCACAGTTGCCCATGGCCAATGTAATGCTGGTGCGCAGTACGCAGACCCCCTCGCCAATCACCGACTGCATGGCCGACTACATCGTTGAGGGTTTCAAGTGATCGAGGGCCAAAAAACGGCCCCAACCTCTCAAAGCTCGAACCCCAGCATCACCGCACAGACCACCAGGAACACACAGAACATCGCCCGCAATACCTTCTCCGGCAACGCGTGGGCCAGCTTCACGCCCCAGCTGATGCTGAGCAAGCCCCCCACCGCCAAGGGAATCCCTACCCCCCAGTCAACACTATGGTGCACGCCATAGGTCACCAGCGTGACCAAGGTACTCGGCGCCGCCAGCGCCAGTGACAGCCCCTGCGCCACCACCTGAGTAGCGCCGAACACACTGGTCAGGATCGGTGTGGCCACCACGGCCCCACCCACCCCGAACAAGCCGCCCATGGTGCCGGCAAAGCTGCCCAGCACACCCAGCCACGGCCAGGCATGACGCAGCTCGGCACTCGGCGGCGACACCTTCATGAACATCCGCACCACGTTCCACACCGCCAACGCTACCAGGAAGCCGACAAAACCCAGGCGCATGGAATGCGCATCAAGCCCCACCGCCCAGATCGACCCCAGCCAGGCAAACAAGAAGCTGCACGCCGACAGCGGCAACGCATGGCGCAACGCGATGCGGTTGCGCTGGTGATACCGCCACAGCGCCAGCAGCACATTGGGCACCACCATCACCAACGCGGTCCCCTGCGCCAACTGCTGGTCCAGGCCAAACAGCACGCCCAATGCCGGAATCGCAATCAGCCCGCCACCAATGCCGAACAAGCCCCCCATGGTGCCCAGGGCAGCGCCCAGCACGATATACAACAACCACTCGATCATCAGGGCCTCGTCCGCCTGTACCAATAATGCGAGCATGCTAACGAGTGTGCGCTGGCGGGGAAACGCACAGCAGCGCACAATGGCTGTGCGTTTTTCGCAAAAGCAAGGCAGCCATGAACCCCGATACCCTGACCGACCAATTGAGCCTGTTCCTCGATGTGCTGGAAACCGGCAGCTTTTCTGCCGCCGCCCGTCGCCACCCGCTGACCCCGTCTGCGGTAGCACGGCGTGTCGACAACCTGGAAAGCGCCGTCGGCAGCCGCCTGTTCACCCGCAGCACCCACGCGGTGCGGGCCACGCCTGCAGGCAACGCCTTTGCCGAGCGGGCCAGGCGCATCATCGAGGAGTTGCGCCTGGCCCGGGCTGAAGCGGTGTCACTGAGCAATGCCCCGGAAGGCCTGATCCGCATCGACGCCCCTGCCGCGTTTGGCCGCCGCCACCTGGCCCCGGCCATTGCCGACTTCCTGGTGGCCTACCCGGGCCTGGACGTGCAACTGCGGTTGATCGACAGCTTCGTCGACCTGCAGGGCAGCCACCTGGGCGAGGTCGACCTGGTGCTGCGCGCCGGCCCTTTGGCCGACACCCGTCTGGTCGCCACGCCGCTCGCCTACATGGTGCGCATTGCCTGCGCCAGCCCCGCCTACCTGGCCAGCCGCGGCATCCCCACCTGCCCCAGCGAACTGCCCGGGCATGACGGGCTGGACTGGGATGGCCTGGCGCCGCCGTTCGCCTGGCGCTTCAGTGTGGCCGGGCAAACCCGCCTGTACCGCCCCGCGCGCATGCGCATGGCTGCCAACAATGCCGAAACCCTGCTGTTCGGCGCCCTCGCCGGCCTGGGGATAGCCCACCTGCCCACCTGGCTGATCAGTGAGTACCTGCTGCGCGGCGAGCTGATCCCGTTGTTTTGCGACGGCGGCATGCCTGAAGCCGAGACCAGCGGCATTTATGCGCTACGCCTGGCACATGAAACGAACTCTCGCAGCCGTTTGCTGCTCGAATTCCTCAAGAGCCGCTTCAGCCCGATTCCACCCTGGGACCTGGCCTTGCGCAGTGAACTGCGCGATTAATTCGCGCACTGATGATCAGCGTGCCAGAATTTTCCATTGATGACTTTCAAGGACCTGCATGAACGCCGACACCCAAGCCTCCTGTGACGAGCTGCTGCTGGACAACCAGGTCTGTTTCGCCCTGCACTCCACCTCGTTGCTGATGACCAAGGTCTACAAGCCGCTGCTGCAGGCGCTGGGCCTGACCTACCCGCAATACCTTGCCATGCTCGTGCTCTGGGAGCGTGACGGCCTGACCGTGGGCGAAATCAGCCAGCACCTGCTGACCGACCCAGGCTCGCTGACCCCGCTGCTCAAGCGCCTCGAAAGCGAAGGCCTGCTGCAGCGCAACCGCAGCCGCGAAGATGAACGGGTAGTGATGGTACAGCTGACCGACAAAGGCCGCGCCCTGCAACAGCAGGCCAAAGAGGTGCCGCCGTGCATTCTCAAGGCCAGCGGGCGGAGCCTTGAGCAGTTGCAGAAACTGCAAGCCGACCTGCTGAACCTGCGCGAAAACCTGCAGAAAAACCTCTGAGCGCTATGCTGTGAAATGGCCGTTCCGATGAACGGCGATGATTTATCTTGCGCACTAACTAATTGCGCGCTAATTTAAATCCCACACCAACCCCCGCCCTCCTGCAAACGGGAGCGCACAGCACATTAGCGAGGCTCAAGATGCAAAAGGTCACTCCGCTGTACATCGCAGAAGCAACCTCCACCGGTGGGCGCGACGGCAAATCCCGCTCCAGCGACGGCAAGCTGGAAGTCAAGCTCAGCACCCCCAAAGAGCTGGGCGGCGCGGGCGGTGACGGCACCAACCCCGAGCAGATGTTCGCCGCCGGTTACTCGGCCTGCTTCATCGGCGCCTTGAAGTTCGTGGCCGGGCAAGAGAAGAAAGCCCTGCCGGCAGATGCCTCGATCACCGCCAAGGTGGGCATCGGCCAGATCCCGGGCGGTTTCGGCCTGGACATCGACCTGCACATCAACCTGCCGGGCCTGGCCCAGGCCGATGCCGAAGGGCTGGTGGAAAAGGCGCATCAGGTGTGCCCGTACTCCAATGCCACCCGCGGTAATGTGGATGTGCGCCTGCACGTAACCGTCTAAGGCGCAAAGGCTGGCCGCCCCCCAGTGGGAGCGGCCTTGCGTCGCGAACGGGGCGCGAAGCGGCCCCAGGCGTTCGGCATGTAGGCAGAAATTGCCGGGGCCGCCTTGCGGCCCTATCGCGACGCAAGGCCGCTCCCACAAAAGCGCGAGCACAAGCACGCGCTGAGGATTGGGAAAGCACAGGCATAAAAAAACCCGGCTTGCGCCGGGTTTTTTGCGTCTCGCAAGAAGCATTACTTCTTGGAGCGGCCTTTGAAGCTGTTGTCGCGAGTGTCGATGTCGATCCACTCGTCGATCTGGATGAAGTCAGCAACCGAGATCTCGGTACCGTTCGCCAGCTTGGCAGGCTTCATGACTTTGCCGGAGGTGTCACCGCGAGCAGCGTTCTCGGTGTAGACAACTTTACGGCTGATGGTGGTCGGCAGCTCAACCGACACCAGACGGCCTTCGAAGAACACGGCTTCGCAGACGTCTTCCATGCCTTCTTCGATGTACGGCAGAACGGCTTCGATGTCCTCGGCGTTCAGCTCGTACATGGTGTAGTCGGTGGTGTCCATGAAGGTGTACTCGTCACCATTGATGAACGACAGGGTCGCTTCTTTGCGATCCAGGATCACGTCGTCCAGCTTGTCGTCCGCACCGTATACGGTTTCGGTCTTGTAGCCGGTCAGCAGGTTCTTCAGCTTGGTCTTCATGATCGCGCTGTTACGGCCCGACTTGGTGAACTCAGCTTTTTGAACCAGCCACGGGTCGTTGTCGATCCGCAGGACGGTACCGGGTTTCAGTTCTTTACCAGTTTTCATTACGAAGTATCCGAATCTGGATGGATTTATAAAAATCGAGGCCGCGTATCATAGCGAATTTCGGTAAAAGTGTACTAGCGCTGTGGCAAGGTCCGGCTGAGCGGCCTGTCGCGCCCCCCAAAGGCGGGCATGCTGCTGCAGTTCCGGCCAATGCTGGCGGGCCGCCCGCCAGGCCTGGCCCATGTCGATATTCATGTTCCAGGCACGCCACAGGCCCAGCAGGGCTGCATCGGCATCGTCTGACAGGCCGCAGCGATAATGCGCGAGGAACGCTTCGAGTTTTTCCCAATGGGCATTCTCGTCCTGCACATAGATGTGCCACAGCATCGGCTGCCCCGCCCACTGCGCACGCACGAACGAGTCTTCGCCACGCACGGCATTGAAATCGCAGCTCCATAACAGCCGGTCGAAGTCGTCCTGGCTGACGAAAGGCAGCACCTGAACGGTCAGCGCCCCACGGGTGCGCACATCACCCACGTGCAGCGGCCCCTCGCCCAACCACTGGCTGAGCCCCGCGACGATGCGCCCTTGCGGGACCAACAGGTGGCAGGCCTGGTCAGCTGTAGCCAGGGCATCAAGCCAGTTGCCCAGCTGCGGGTTTTCATAGGCAAACAGCGAGATCAGCAGCGCATCCGGCACAAGGTCTACACCAAGCCCCTGCAAAAAGGCACGGCGCGCCTCCGCCGACTGCTGGAACGCGTCACGCCGGGCCAGCAGCGAACCCTCGCGCAGCAAACCACCCGTTTTGTCAGTAAAACCCGGGAAGAAAAATACCTTGCGCAAACCGTTGGGCTGCGGCGAAGGCAAACCATGGCAACCCTCCACCCAGTCCTCGGCACTCAGGTACTCGAGGTTGAGCCAGAGCGGCGGCTGCGGAAGGGCGCGCATGGCCTCGACATACGCTGTGGGCAACTGGCAGGCAAACGCGCCGATCACCACATCGGCCGGCGCCACCGGCAACCACGCTGCCGGCCAGTGGCGCACATCCACACCGTGCTGCCACTGTTGCGCCGCCGTGGCATCGGCGCCAGGGCACATGGGCGTGAAAGCGTTGAGGTCATCCACCCACAGGCGCACCGCCAGGCCGTGCTCGGCCACCAACTGCCGGGCCAGGCGCCAGGTCACGCCAATATCGCCGTAGTTGTCGACGACGCTGCAGAAGATGTCCCAGGTGGCTTTCATGCGCCCCTCCCGTGCGGGTGCAAAAACAGCGAATTCTGCGCATAAATTGGCGCAGACAAAAGCACCTGCGCAGAAAAATGCCCAAGCGCATGCGACAATGCCCCCCTACCACGCTGCCAGGAGGCTGCCATGCCGCGCCACCGTGAATTGAAGATCACCCTCAAGCCGTTGCCGTTGATCATGTGCGTTGCCTTGGGCCTGTGGCTGGGCGCCATGGCCATTGCCGTGAGCCTGTGGCTGGCCCAGCAGTTGTGGCCACAGCAGGTGCAACCTCTGGCCCAGGTTGTAGCCCCGCACGCAGGCCGCCCCGTTGCAACGCCTGCACCGGCCACTGCCCAGGATGCCCAGGCCGAGATGTTCGAACGCTACAAGGACATCCTGCACAAACAGGCGCTGCAACAGGCCGCCGATGTCGCCCAAGGCAACCCGCGCAACCTCAACAGCCCCAAGTGCCAGTTCTGGCTGCAGCAAAACCGTACCGCGCCCACCGAAAAAAGCCAGGCCAACGTGCTGGAGTTCTGTTACTGACCATGGACAAGCCCCACCTGCTGGCGCTGATTGTCGCCACCCTCGCGCATGACCTGGACGTGCTGACCCGCGCGGCGCAAACCGCCTACGAGGCCGCCACCGCCGAAGAGAACATTGCCGAGAACAAGTATGACACGCTGGGCCTGGAGGCCTCGTACCTGGCCACCGGCCAGGCCCGCCGCAGTGCCGAGATCCGCCAGGCGCTGGTGATCTACCAGCAGTTGCTGCTGCGTGATTACGACCCAGCGCGCGGTGTGCAGGTAAGCAACCTGGTGACCCTGGAAAATGAAGATGGCGCGCAACGCCGGCTGTTTCTCGGGCCTGAGGCAGCGGGGTTGAAGATTGGCGAGGGTGACGGACTGGTGACGGTGATTACCCCACGATCGCCGCTGGGGCAGCAACTGCTGGGCAAGCGCGTGGATGACGAGGTGAACCTGGGCGCACAGGTATCGTTCATTGTCGATGTTGTCTGAACCGGCCTCTTCGCGGGCCCGCCCGCGCCCACAAGGATCCCACTGCCTTCAGGGCTGAGATATCCCTGTGGGAGCGGGCGGGCCCGCGAAAGGGCCGGCACAGGCAATAATTCTCTAAAGGGCCTGCAAGGCATCGAACCGCACCGCCAGCCCCTGCTCGGCAAACTGCTCCACCACAAAATCGATGAACGCCCGGGTCTTACCCGGCAACAGCTTGTGCTCGGCGAAATACAGGCTGATATGCCCATCATCCACATACCAGTCCGGCAACACCCGCAGCAGGCGCCCGGCCAGCAAATAGGGCACGGCAAACGGCAGGCTCACCAGGGCAATGCCCAGCGCCTGCTCGGCAACCGCGCACGCCGCGTCCGAATCGCTCATGGTCATCGCCTGACGCAATTGCAGCGGCTGCTGCGCCTGCCAACGGCTGGTCAACGGCCACGAGCGCACCCGCCCGGTCTGCGGTGACCGCACCAGGATGCCGTCATGGCGTTGCAGCGCCTGCGGGTCTTCTATCGGCGCGTGCCGCTGCAGATAAGCCGGCGCCGCCACCAACACCCGGTGCGCGGGGGTCAGCTTGCGCGCCACCACCCCTGGCGGCAGTTCGAAACCACCGCCAATCGCTGCATCGAAACCCTGGCCGATCAGGTCGACCTGGCGGTTGTCGAAATGCCAATCCGGGGTAATCGCCGGGTAACGGCGCAAGAATTCCCCCAGCAACGGCAGCACGTACAAACGCCCGAACACCGTGCCCATACTCACCCGTAACGACCCGGCCGGCTGGCCTTCTGCACTGGCCAGGTTGGCCACGGCGTACTGAATGGTGCGAAAGCTGTCACTGACCTCGCCAAGAAAACGCTGCCCCGCTTCGGTCAAGGTCAGCTTGCGGGTACTACGCTGGAACAACCGCACACCCAGGCGCGCTTCCAGCTGCGCAACGTGCTTGCCCACGGCAGCCGGGGTAAGGCTCAGGCGCCTGGCGGCTTCGGCAAAACTGCCGACCTCGGCACTGCGGATGAAGCACTCCAACGCGCTGAATGATTCCATGGCCATGATTAGCAACCAAAGGTTTACTCTGCTGATAGTGATTACCATCTTATCAGTAGGCAATCGAGCGCCGATACTGTGCCCATCCAAGGCATTTCGGCCTGGCTTCCAGCAGGAGAACAGCATGTCCAAGCAACTTACACTCGAAGGCAAAGTGGCCCTGGTTCAGGGCGGTTCCCGAGGCATTGGTGCAGCCATCGTGCGGCGCCTGGCCCGCGAAGGCGCGCAAGTGGCCTTCACCTATGTCAGCTCTGCCGGCCCGGCTGAAGAACTGGCTCGAGAAATTACCGAAAACGGCGGCAAAGCCTTGGCCCTGCGGGCTGACAGCGCTGATGCCGCGGCCGTGCAACTGGCGGTGGATGACACCGTAAAAGCCTTGGGCCGGCTGGATATCCTGGTCAACAACGCCGGCGTGCTGGCAGTGGCCCCGGTGACAGAGTTCGACCTGGCCGACTTCGATCGCATGCTGGCCGTGAACGTACGCAGCGTGTTCGTCGCCAGCCAGGCCGCCGCACGCTATATGGGCCAGGGGGGTCGTATCATCAACATTGGCAGCACCAACGCTGAACGCATGCCGTTTGCCGGTGGTGCACCGTACGCCATGAGCAAGTCGGCACTGGTTGGCCTGACCCGCGGCATGGCACGCGACCTCGGGCCACAGGGCATTACCGTGAACAATGTGCAGCCCGGCCCAGTGGACACCGACATGAACCCGGCCAGTGGCGAGTTTGCCGAGAGCCTAATTCCGCTGATGGCCATTGGGCGGTATGGCGAGCCGGAAGAAATTGCCAGCTTTGTGGCATACCTGGCCGGCCCTGAAGCCGGGTATATCACCGGGGCCAGCCTGACTGTAGATGGTGGGTTTGCAGCCTGATTGAACGGTTGCCTGTGCCGCGACAACGCCGGCACAGGCTAGCCTTTCTGTGCCCCCAGGCACTGCTCCATCACGTCCAGAAAAGCCCGGGCAGCCGGTGTGGGGCTGGACGACCACACCGCATACAAGTGCCGCACCGGCGCATCCACCAACCGCGCCACTGCTACACCTTCGATGCCTTGAGCCACCCGCTCGGGCACCAGGCCGACGGCCATGCCCCGCTGCACGAACTTCTCCACCAGACGAACATGCCCGATCTCGAACTGCACCCTGCGCTGCAACCCCACCGCCTGAAACGCCTCGTCGGTCTGTCGTCGCGCCCCGGTGCCTTCGGGGAAATCCACCAACACTTCACCTGCCAGGTCAGCCAGCGCCAGCTGTGCCCTGCCCGCCAGGCGATGCCCCAACGGCAACACCGCCACCAGTTCTTCCCGAGCCAGCAACCGATGCTGCACCCCCTGCAGCACCTCGCCCTGCCACAGCCCGATAAAGCCCACGTCCAGGCGCCGCTCGAGCACATCAGCGATCAGCAATTCGCTCTTGGCCGTGAGCCAGCGTACATCCACATCCGGGAAACGACCGTGAAACACCGCCAACAGGTCGACCAGGTCCAGCGCAGTGAGCGAGCTGATTTCACCAATCGCCAGCCGCCCGCGCACCTGGCCGCAGGCCGCTGCCACGTCATCGGCAATGCGCCGGGCCGCCTCCACCGCGGGCCGTGCACTGAGTACAAAGGCTTCCCCCGCAGGTGTCAGGCGTACCCGCCGCGAACTACGCTCGAACAGGCTCACCCCCAGCTGCGCCTCCAGCCGCGCCACTTGATGGCTAAGCGCCGACTGCACCACATGGCAGCGCTCCGCCGCGCGGGTAAAACTGCCGGTGTCGGCCACGGCAAGGGCATATTCGAGCTGCTTGAGGTTCATCGATTTATCTGCTTTCAAGATGAATAGGTTGAAAACTATACATTGGTGTCATGCCTGACACTTCCTGATAATCATCACCACACACCACTGCCCCCACGAGAATTGCATGCACACCCCCACTCTCAGCCGCGCCTTGATCCTGCTGATGGCCACCGCCACAGGCCTGGCCGTGGCCAGCAACTATTACGCCCAACCGCTGCTGCACAGCATCGCCCAGCAGTTTGGCTTGAGCACCGCCAGCGCCGGCAGCATTGTGATTGCCGCGCAACTCAGCTATGGCGCCGGCCTGTTGTTGCTGGCACCGTTGGGCGACCTGTTCGAGCAGCGCCGGCTGATTACCGTGATGACCGTTGTCTCCACCCTGGGCCTGGTCATCAGCGCCTGTGCACCCAGCCTGCCCTGGCTGCTGCTCGGCACGGCGCTGACCGGGCTGTTCTCGGTGGTGGCACAGATCCTCGTGCCGATGGCAGCGACCCTGAGCGAGCCGCATCAGCGTGGGCGCGCGGTCGGCACACTGATGAGCGGCCTGCTGCTGGGCATCCTGCTGGCGCGTACTGCTGCCGGCTTTATGGCCGAGCTGGGTGGCTGGCGCAGTATCTACGTGCTGGCCGCCGTGCTGATGGCAGTTACCGCCGTGGCGCTGTACCGCAGCCTGCCACAGCACCACAGCCACGCCGGGCTGAAATACCCGGCGCTGATCGGCTCCGTGTTCCGTCTGTTCATCGAAGAGCCCGTGCTGCGCCTGCGCTCGCTGCTCGGTCTGTTGGCATTCAGCCTGTTCGCCCTGTTCTGGACACCCCTGGCGTTTCTGCTGGCGAAAGGCCCCTACCACTATTCGGATGCAGTGATCGGCCTGTTCGG
Organism: Pseudomonas sp. FW305-E2; assembly: GCF_058782925.1. Taxonomy (NCBI): domain Bacteria; kingdom Pseudomonadati; phylum Pseudomonadota; class Gammaproteobacteria; order Pseudomonadales; family Pseudomonadaceae; genus Pseudomonas; species Pseudomonas sp. FW305-E2. The sequence goes on from NZ_JBYSYE010000045.1 coordinate 45,258, forward strand.
CCTGGCCGGTGCGGCGGGTGCGTTGTCGGCCAACTGGGCCGGGCGCCTGGCAGACCGCGGCAAGGGCGCGCTGGGTACCACCGTGGGCCTGGTGGTGTTGCTGCTGTCGTGGGTGCCGCTGGGGTTTGCCGAACAGTCCCTGCTCGCCTTGCTGCTGGGGGTGCTGATGCTCGACCTGGCGGTACAGCTGGTGCATGTGAGCAACCAGAACGCAGTGATCGCCCTGCGGCCCGAGGCACGTACGCGGCTGAATGCCGGTTATATCACCTGCTACTTCATTGGCGGGGCGCTTGGGTCGTTGCTGGGCACCCAGCTGTTCCAGCGCCAGGGCTGGATGGGGATCGTGGTGGCCGGGCTGGTGATTGGCGTGCTGGCGTTGCTGGCCTGGGGATGGGCCGAACGCAAGCGCAAGAATGCCTTGCAGGTGGCCTGAAAAACGCTCGCTGGATTCTTCGCGGGCACGCCCGCTCCCACAGGTGCCTCACAAACCTCAGGGCACTGATACGCCTGTGGGTACGGGTGTGCCCGCCAAGAGGCCAGCCACGGCGACAAAGTACCGCACTACCCTCCGTCGCAATGCCGTTGACTTGCCTGCCGGGGCAGCGCTCATTAAGCGCTGGAATGCCCTTTCCCTGACAGGATGAATTTATGACAAGACTCACGGTACAGTCCGGCGATTTCTTGCAAGGTGAAGGCGAGTATCGCAATGGATCGCTCACACTCAAGACCGCGCGCAGCCCCTCACCCGGTGAGCGGATTTCCCTGGCACGCATCAGCGACTTGCGGCTGGCCAGCCTGGAAACCAACCGCAGCCTTGGCAGCGCCTTGGGCTGGGGCGTGGCCGGCGCCCTGGTGGCAGGGCCAGTAGGGCTGCTGGCCGGGCTGTGGTTGGGTGGCAAGGAAGAAGAAGCAACCTTTCTGGCCACCTTCAAGGATGGACGCAAGCTGATGGCCATTACCGATGGCAAGACGTGGTCGAAGATCGATGACAACTGGCGGCAGCACAAGCGGCCGATCAAGACAGGCTGACTGAATACGCCGGGCCTGGATCGTTTTATGTAGAGGGCGGCTGGTAAGATGCCGCCTTTTTCATGGCCTGTGCCGGCCTCTTCGCGGGTAAACCCGCTCCTACAGGGGTATCACCAACCGGTGTATCACCACCTGGTGCATCACCAACCGGTGTATCGCCACCCGGTGCATCACCAACGGGTGTACCGCCGCCCGGTGCATCACCAACGGGTGTATCCCAACCGGTGTACCACCAACCAGTGTAGGAGCGGGTTTACCCGCGAAAGGGCCAGTACAGGTATCGCGCATCCAGGAGCCCCACCGCATGCCCCCGCATCACCCCCGCC
>NZ_JBYSYE010000046.1:0-41026 GCF_058782925.1 Pseudomonas sp. FW305-E2
CAAGATCAAGATCAAGATCAAGATCAAGATCAAGATCAAGATCAAGATCAAGATCAAGATCAAGATCAAGATCAAGAGCGCTGGGTTTGAAAGCCGTGCTTGGACCGCGTCGCGCTATGCGCGACAATAGCGATCATTTTCGGAGCCCCCCATGACCGATTTCACCCCCGACGCCATCCTCGATGCCACCGGCCTGAACTGCCCGGAACCCGTGATGATGCTGCACCAGCACGTACGCAACCTGGCCGCCGGCGGCCTGCTCAAGGTCATCGCCACCGACCCGTCGACCCGCCGCGACATCCCCAAGTTCTGCAACTTCCTCGGCCACGAGCTGCTGCAGCAACAAGAGGACGCCGGCACTTTCCTGTACTGGATCCGCAAGAAAGCCGACTGAATCGCTCTGGAACACGCCCGGCGTTGCGCCTACACTGCGCTCCCCACACAGGAGAGCGCCATGCTGATAGTTGCCGACGAGAACATCCCGCTGCTCGATGCCTTCTTCCAGGGTTTCGGTGAAATTCGCCGCTACCCCGGCCGAAGCCTCGATGCTGCCAGCGTCAAGGACGCCGATATCCTGCTGGTGCGCTCGGTGACCAAGGTCGACCGTCAGTTGCTCGAAGGCAGCCGTGTACGCTTTGTCGGCACTTGCACCATCGGCACTGATCACCTGGACCTGGACTACTTTGCAGAAGCTGGCATCCGCTGGAGCAGCGCACCTGGCTGCAATGCCCGTGGCGTGGTCGATTACGTGCTGGGCAGCCTGCTGACCCTGGCCGAACTGGATGGCGTGGCATTGCCTGAGCGCGTATATGGCGTTGTCGGCGCGGGTGAAGTGGGTGGCCGCCTCGTGCGGGTGCTGCATGGCCTGGGCTGGAAGGTGCTGGTGTGCGACCCATTGCGTCAGGCCGCGGAGGGTGGCGACTACGTCAGCCTCGAAACCATCCTGCAGCAGTGCGATGTGATCAGCTTGCATACTCCGTTGCAACGCGGCGGCCAGCACCCGACCTGGCACCTGCTGGGGCAGGCGCAGCTGGCACAGTTGCGCCCGGGTGCCTGGCTGGTAAACGCCAGCCGTGGCCCGGTGGTGGACAACGTGGCCCTGCGCGAGCTGCTGCTGGACCGTGAAGACGTGCACGCGGTGCTGGATGTGTGGGAAGGGGAGCCGCAGGTCGACCTGACGTTGGCCGACCTGTGCACCCTGGCTACGCCGCACATTGCCGGCTATAGCCTCGATGGCCGCCAGCGTGGCACGGCGCAGATCTACCAAGCGCTGTGCCGCTTCCTCGGTGTGAATGAGCAGGTGCGACTGGCCGAGCTGCTGCCCAAGCCACCGCTGGCGCAGATCGAGCTGGATGCCAGCACCGACCTGTCCTGGGCCTTGGCCACCCTGTGTCGCGCCGTGTATGACCCGCGCCGTGATGATGCCGATTTCCGCCGTAGCCTCAGCGATGATCCGCAGCAACAGCGAGCAGCGTTCGACCAGTTGCGCAAGCAATACCCGCCAAGGCGCGAGATCGAGGGGCTGGCCGTGCGCTTGCACGGGGAGGCGCCGCAGTTGGCGCAGTTGGTCAGTGCCCTGGGTGGGGTGTTGGTCTAAGCACGCCTTGCCTTGATCTTGCAGGTAGGTGCGGTTACCTGTGGGGGCGGCCAAGCCCACTGGCTGGGCCAATAAAAACCCGGCGCAAGCGCCGGGTTGCAAAGAATTCGCCGATCAACCTTTGCGTACGCGCTCGACACGGCTTTCTTCCAGGGCCTTGCAGGCCTGCTGGATCATCTGCTCGGTGATCGGCACTTCGCGCCCCTTGGCGTCGATGATCGAACCGCATACTTGCGGTTGCGGGGAGGTCTGGGGCTTCTGGTTATCACTGCCATGCTGCAAGCTCATGCACTGTCTCCTCTTCAGGTTCAAGCTCAGGGTAGCCCTGCGCCGTGACTGGCCTGTGACAGCTTCCGGGTCACGGCAGCAACAGTCCAGCAGAAACCCTGTGAAAGCTCCATAAGCTGGTTAGATCGATGCGTTATAGCAACCTTCATGCAGTCTCCCGACCGGGATGAGTGGTAGGCTGCGGCTTCCCCACCCTTTGTGGTCGTTGCCATGCCCGAATCGGTTTCTCCGCGCCAACGCCGCGCCTTGCGCCTGGCTTGGCAGTTCGTTCGCCCTTATCGCCGCCAGGTGCTGCTGGCATTGCTGGCGCTGGTGGTCACCGCTGCCATTACCCTGTCGATGGGCCAAGGCATCCGCCTGCTGGTGGATCAAGGCTTCATGACCCGCTCCGCGCATCAGCTCAATCAGACCATCGGGCTGTTCCTGCTGCTGGTGCTGGCGCTGGCGGTGGGTACCTTCAGCCGTTTCTATCTGGTGTCGTGGATTGGCGAGCGTTGTGTGGCCGATATCCGTCGTGCCGTCTTCGATCACCTGATCGGCCTGCACCCAGGTTTTTTCGAGGACAACCGCAGCTCCGAGATCCAGTCTCGGCTGACTGCGGACACCACCTTGCTGCAATCGGTGATCGGTTCATCGCTGTCGATGTTCCTGCGCAACGCGCTGATGGTCATTGGCGGTGTGGTCTTGCTGTTCATCACCAACCCCAAGCTCACCAGCATCGTGGTGGTAACGCTGCCACTGGTGTTGGCCCCGATCCTGTTGTTCGGCCGTCGGGTGCGCAGCCTGTCGCGGCAGAGCCAGGACAGGGTCGCCGATGTGGGCAGCTACGTGGCTGAAACGCTCGGGCAGATCAAGACCGTGCAGGCCTACAACCACCAGGCGCACGACCGCGCATTGTTCGCCGATACGGTCGAAGCCGCGTTTACTGTTGCCCGCAAGCGGATTACACAGCGTGCCTGGCTGATTACCCTGGTGATCGTGCTGGTGTTGGGGGCGGTGGGGGTGATGCTGTGGGTCGGCGGCATGGATGTGATCGCCGGGCGTATATCCGCAGGCGAGCTGGCTGCATTTGTGTTCTACAGCCTGATCGTCGGCAGCGCCTTCGGTACCCTCAGTGAAGTGATCGGCGAACTGCAACGGGCCGCGGGTGCCGCCGAGCGCATTGCCGAACTGTTGGCAGCGCGAAGTGCCATCCTGCCCCCCGACGTGGTGCAGGTGCTGCCACAGCCGCGGGCCAGTGGGCGTATCGAGCTGCAGCAGGTCGTGTTCGCTTACCCTTCACGGCCCACGGTGGCAGCTGTCGACGGCCTGAGCCTGACCATCGAGCCCGGGCAGACCGTCGCCCTGGTAGGCCCTTCCGGGGCAGGCAAGTCGACCCTGTTCGATCTGTTGCTGCGCTTTTACGACCCCCAACAAGGGCGCATCCTGCTTGATGGCCGGCCGGTTACCGCATGTGATCCCGACCAGCTACGCCGGCAGTTCGCTTTGGTGGCACAAAACCCCTCGCTGTTCCGTGGCACGGTGGAGGCCAACATTCGTTATGGCCGGCCCGAGGCGACCTTGGCTGAAGTCGAAGCAGCAGCCCGCGGCGCCCATGCCGACGAATTCATCCGGCAACTGCCCCGAGGCTACCAGACACAACTGGGGGAGGGCGGCATAGGCCTTTCCGGCGGGCAACGTCAGCGCCTGGCGATTGCCCGGGCCTTGCTGGTCGATGCGCCGATCCTGTTGCTGGACGAAGCCACCAGTGCCCTTGATGCACAAAGCGAATACTTGATCCAGCAAGCGCTGCCCAGCCTGATGGCCGGCCGTACCACGCTGGTGATCGCCCATCGCCTGGCCACGGTGCAGCATGCCGAGCGCATCGCGGTCATCGACCAGGGCCGGCTGGTGGCGGTGGGCACCCACCGTCAGTTGATCGAGGACAGCCCGCTGTATGCGCGGCTGGCAGCGCTGCAGTTCACCACGGGCTAGCGTGTCGTGGCTTTGTAACATTTCTGTAGTAATTGCCTGAGAAGATTTGCTTCAACTGTTGCGTAAGTGCTCGACCTGGCTGCCATTGCGTGATGGCAGCTTTTTTTTGGCCTGCCAGTAATGGGGCTGTACAGCGGCCTCAGCCTACTCCCTCTGGTTCCGAGACCCTCGATGTTGCGTAAATCCCTCAGAGTGCAAATTCTCTCGCTGCTCGGCGGCAGTGTGCTGGCGATGCTGCTGATCGCCCTGGTTTGTTTCCAGTTCCTGTCGTCCAGCGTGCGGGGCTACGCCGAGCTGGTCGACGGGCCGCTGCGGGCCTCGCAATTGATTGACGAAGCCAACCTGCAGTTCAAGATCCAGGTGCAGGAATGGAAGAACGTGCTGTTGCGCGGGCGCCAGCCTGCGGAAATGGACAAGTACTGGCAGCAGTTCCAGGCCCGCGAAGAGCAAGTACAACAACTGCTCGGGCAATTGATCGACAACAGCGATGCCAGGCTCAAGGTGTCGCTGCAGCAATTGCGCGACAGCCATCGCCAGTTGGGCCAGGCCTATGCGCAAGGCCGTCAGGCCTTCCTGGCGGCAGGCGGTGACCCGGTAGCGGGCGACCGGGCGGTCAAAGGCGTGGACCGTGCCGCCAGTGAGCAAATGAGCGAACTGGTCGAGCAACTGCGCGCCGATGCTCGCCAGCGTGCCGCCAGCCTCAATGCCAGTGCCGAGCGCACGGTATGGTTGGGCCTGCTGGTGATGCTGGCTTCAGCGGTGCTGGTGGGGCTGCTCAGCCTGTGGCTGGTCAACCGTAGCCTGATCGAGCCGATCCGCCAGTTGATCGAGTACGTCGCGCAGCTCAGCCAGGGCTGCTTTGCTGCCCGGGTCGACAGCCGTCGGGAGGATGAGCTGGGGCGCCTGGCGCGGGCGGCCAACACCCTGCGTGACTTTCTTGCCGATACTGTCGGCCGGCTGCAGGACAACGCGCAGGAGCTGGAAGGTGCCAGCGGCCAGTTGCGCAGTATTGCCGGTGACATGGCCCGCGGTACTCATGACCAGTTCCAGCGTACCGACCAGGTGGCCACGGCCATGCACGAAATGTCCGCCACTGCCCAAGAGGTCGCTCGCCACGCCGCCGAGGCTGCCCGCGCGGCCGATGACGCCGACCACAGCGCCCAGGCCGGCGAGCGGGTGATGCAGCAGACCATCGACATTATCGGCGCGGTCAACCGCGAAATCGCCGGCACGGCGACGGTCATTCGCGATCTGGAGCATGACAGCACGCGTATAGGCAAAGTGCTGGAAGTGATCCGCGGCATTGCTGAACAGACCAACCTGCTGGCGCTTAACGCGGCCATCGAAGCGGCCCGTGCGGGCGAAGCCGGGCGTGGTTTTGCGGTGGTCGCCGATGAAGTGCGTAGCCTGGCCCAGCGCACGGCAGCGTCGATTGCAGAAATTCACCAGATCATCGAAGCGGTACAGTCGGGGGCTGTGGAGGCGGTCAAGGCCATCGAAAGCGGCCAGCAACGTAGCCAGGAAGGGGCTGAGCAGGTCGAGCAGGCCGGGCAGATGCTGCAACGTATTACCCAGGCGGTGGAGGCGATCCGCGACATGAACCGGCAGATCGCCACCGCGGCCGAGGAGCAGACCAGCGTGGCCGAAGATATCTCGCGTAACCTGATCGAAATTACCCGAATTGCCACGGCCAACCAGGAAGCGGTGCAGCATACCGAGCAGGCGGGGCAGCGCCTGCATGGTTTGTCAGGGCAGTTGGGCGAAGTCACCTCCCGGCTGACCGCTTGACTCGGTCTGCAGGGGTTGCATGTGCCCCTGGAGGCTGAAGCGGCGCACTGACGTATTTTTCGCACACAACAAAAAGCCCGCGCAAGGCGGGCTTTTTGACAAGGATTTGGTCGGAGAGACAGGATTCGAACCTGCGGCCTTCTCGTCCCGAACGAGACGCGCTACCTGGCTGCGCTACACTCCGATGACCAAAATCCTACTGCATCCCGTTTTTGCCCGCAAGCCCTTGTTGTTTAAAGGGCCATGGCCTGAACGGGGCCTTGATCAGAGCTCTTTGACGGTGCGGATCTGGTCCTTGTTCAGGCGCGTGCGCTTGCCGTCGAGTTGCTCGAATTCATAGAAGCCAGAGTCTTCGTCGTAGGACGGTTTGTCGGTTGCCTGGATCTCCCGGCCATCGTTCAGGGTAATGACGGTTGGGGTCGAGCAGCCAGCAAGGGCGCCCAAACCCAAGGCAAGCAGGAAGGCGGGTAGGGTCCGTTTGATCATCGTGTTTCTCCAAGTGCGATGGTGCTAGATGACATTTATGACGCAGGACGTTAGTGCAAGTTCACTCCAAGTGCAGCATAGCGACTAATTTGTCCCCTTGACCCATGGCAAGGCTTAGGGGGGCAACGCTGGAAAAGGTGCGCTGTGATATAACTGCGTCCATCTCATCCTGTTGTGACGGACACCCATGAAAGCCAAGGCAGATACCCCCTTCGTGGCGCTAAGCATCGCCGTACTGACGGTCAGCGACACCCGTACCTTCGACACCGACACCTCTGGCCAAATGTTCGTCGACCGCCTGAGCGCCGCCGGTCACCGCCTTGCCGAGCGCGTGCTGCTCAAGGATGACCTGTACAAGATCCGAGCCCAGGTTGCCACCTGGATCGCCGATGACAGCGTGCAAGTGGTGCTGATTACGGGCGGTACCGGGTTTACTGGCCGCGACAGCACCCCCGAGGCGGTGGCCTGCCTGCTGGACAAGCAAGTGGACGGCTTCGGTGAGTTGTTCCGGCAGATTTCCGTGGCCGACATTGGCACCTCCACCGTGCAATCGCGAGCCTTGGCCGGGCTGGCCAACGGCACGCTGGTGTGCTGCCTGCCGGGCTCGACCAACGCTGTGCGCACCGGTTGGGATGGCATCCTTGCCGAGCAGCTTGATGCCCGTCATCGCCCGTGCAACTTCGTGGCGCACCTGAAGCAGGCAGCGGCCTGTGACAGCCGTGGCTGAGTTCAGCCAGGCCCGGCCGCTGATGCCGGTGGAACAGGCGCTGGAGCAACTGCTGGCGCTGGCCGAAGCTGCACCGATCCGCGAGACCGAAAACCTGCCGCTGGCCGAAGCCGAAGGCCGCGTGCTGGCCACTGACCTGGTGGCCTCCCTCGACCTGCCGCCTTGGCCGAACAGCGCCATGGACGGTTATGCCTTGCGCCTGGCTGACTGGCAGGGCCAGCCGCTGCCGGTCAGCCAGCGTATTTTCGCCGGCCATGCGCCCCAGCCGCTGCAACCGGGTACCTGCGCACGGATTTTCACCGGTGCGCCTGTGCCGGAGGGGGCCGACTGCGTCGAGATGCAGGAAAACACCGAAGTACTCGAAGATGGCCGGGTGCGCTTTCTCGAAGCGTTGCGCACCGAGCAGAACATACGCCCTCAAGGTCAGGAGACCCGCAAGGGCGAGCAGGTGATGAGCGCCGGCACCCGCCTTGGGCCGATCGAACTGGGCCTGGCGGCGACCTTGGGGCATGGCCGTCTGGACGTGGTGCGCAAGGTGAAAGTGGCGGTGCTGTCCACCGGCGACGAACTGGTCGAGCCAGGCCTGCCGCTCGGGCCTGGGCAGATCTACAACAGCAACCGCAGGTTGCTGGTCAGCTGGTTGCAGCGGCTGGGTTGCGAAGTGGTCGATGCCGGCATCCTGCCGGATGACCTGGCGCGCACTCGCGCCTGCCTGGCTGAACTGGGTGGCGTAGACCTGATTCTGTCTACCGGAGGCGTCTCGGTGGGTGAAGCCGACTACCTCGGTGCCGCCCTGCGCGAGGCCGGCGAACTGGCGTTGTGGAAGCTGGCGATCAAACCGGGCAAGCCGCTGACCTTCGGCCACTTCCAGGGCGTGCCGGTGATTGGCTTGCCGGGCAACCCCGCCTCGACCTTGGTCACCTTCGGTCTGCTGACCCGGCCCTACCTGCTGCGTCGTCAGGGTGTGATTGACGTCACGCCGTTGCGGTTCGACATGCCGGCAGGGTTTGACTGGCCCAAGCCGGGTACGCGTCGCGAATACCTGCGCGCGCGCATCGAACAGGGCCGCGTGCGCATCTACAAGAACCAGAGCTCGGGTGTGCTGCGCAGCGCAGCCTGGGCGGAGGGCCTGGTGGAAGTGCGTGAAGGCAGCACGCCGAAGCAGGGCGACATCGTGCCATTCATCCCCTTCAGCGAGCTACTTGGCTGAGCGGCCCAGCCAGGCACTGGCCAGCGGCGTGGCCTCGGCCGGTGCCGCCTGGGTCAGGCGTATGTGCACATTCTCCAGTTGTTGGGCAGCCACGCTCCAGTCGTGGCGCTGGCGGGCAAACTGGCGCCCGGCATCGCTCAACTGGCTCATGCGCCAGGGCTGATTGAGCAGCTGGGTGATCAGCAATGCCAGTTGATCACCGTCGTCACTGCCCAAGTAGTGTTCGCCGTTGTTCACGGTCAGGCCTGACACGCCCTTGTCGGTGGTGATCACGGGTAAGCCGGCGGCCATCGCTTCGAGGATTTTCACCTTCGAGCCACCGGCATAACGCAGGGGAGCAAAGAACAGCGCTGAACGTCGTTGCAGTTCACGCAGGTCGGGGCGGTAGCCAAACCATTCAATGCGTGGGTCGTTCCAGTGAAGCTTCCAGTTGGCCGGCATGGCGTGCCCGGCAATCGCCAGGCGCACCGCCGGGTTGCTCATCCACACCTTCGGCATGATGTCGTCCAGTGCCCATTCGATGGCCTCCAGATTGGCGCCATATTCGAAATTGCCGACGAACAACAGACGCTGGCTGTGCAGCGCAGGTTGCACCTGCTGGTAGAAATCACAGTCCACGCCGTTAACCACCACATTCACCGGGCGCCCACTGATCTGCGCGATCAGCTCGGCATCATGGGCGCTGACAGCCACCAGTTCGGTGGGCTGGCGCAGCACACGGTGCTCCCAGCGCCGGTAGCGCCAGCGGTCGAAGGCGTTGAGCGGGCGCAGCCACAGCGGCAGGCGATCGTGGCAGGCGCTGCCCATTACCGATTCCAGGGTGTGCTCACTAAGCATGTAGGGCAGCCTGCGAGCCTGCAGGGCTTTTTCGAACGGCTGGAAGCTGTAACTGTGCTCAATCTGGATCACGTCCCAAGGTTCGTCCAGCAGTTGCTCGAACCGGTGCCGCAGGCAAGGCGCCAGGCCATTGATGATTGCCCGCATGGGGTAGTCGATGATGGGTGAGGCCAGCAGGTTGAGTGGGCTGTGCAGCGGCCTGCGGGGTAGCACGATCAGGCGTTCGAGTAGGGGCTCAAGGGCCTCACGTGCTGCGTCGCAGAGAGGGATCTTCGACTGCACCAGCAGGGTAATCCGGTGACCGCGCTGGGCCAGTGCGCGCAGCAGATGGTATTGCCGGGTCTTGTGGCCGCTGGTGGTCGGCCAAGGCAGATAGGGCAGTGTCCAGAGAATGCGCATGACCCGAAGTCCTCGCGAAAGGCTGCAGATAGCAAAACGCGCCCGTTGGCAGCAGTGGGGGAGCCACTGCCGGGCGCGTCCATGGCAATAGGGGTATTTGCTGAGCATAGCCGGGATTGTCAGGTGTGGAAAAAATGACCGGCGACGTGACCAGTTGCAGGCCTGGCGCCGGCACACTGTTTTTTCCAGGGCATGCAACGATCTGGTTGGACCAGTGGTCGAGATAGGGGGTGGTCCACTTTACGGAGACGCGCACATGCAAGGGCGCAAGGCAATGTTGGTGCTGCACGGCAAGCAGGCGATGAACGAAGACGTGCGCAGCGCCGTGCGCGACCTGCGCGATAGCGGCTGGGTGCTGGATGTACGGGTTACCTGGGAGGCGGGCGACGCCCAACGGCTGGTCGCCGAGGCACTGGCGGCGGGTTACAGCCATATCGTCGCCGGTGGCGGGGACGGCACGTTGCGGGATGTGGCCGAGGCCATGGGCTTGGCCGCTACCAACGCCAGCCTGACCTTGTTGCCATTGGGGACGGCCAACGATTTCGCCAAAGCCGCTGGCATCCCCCTGGAGCCAGCGTCGGCGCTGGCCTTGCTGAATATCGCGCCACAACCGATAGACTTGGGGCAGGCTGGCGATCAGTTGTTCCTCAACATGGCCACGGGTGGCTTTGGCAGCCAGGTCACCGCCAATACCTCCGAAGACCTCAAGAAAGTACTGGGCGCTGCCGCCTACCTGTTCACCGGGTTATCCCGCTTCAGTGAGCTACAGGCGGCTTCGGTAGAGCTACAAGGGCCAGGCTTCCACTGGCAAGGGGATTTGCTGGCGCTGGGTATCGGCAATGGCCGACAGGCTGGGGGCGGGCAAGTGCTGTGCCCCGAAGCCATGGTCAACGACGGTTTGCTTGACGTCGCTATTCTGCCTGCACCACAGGAAGTGGTGGGGGCTCTGCGGGACCTGTTGGGTGGTGACGGCCTGTTCGTTCGGGCCAGGTTGCCATGGGTCGAGATCAAGAGTTCGCAAGGGTTGGACATCAACCTCGATGGCGAGCCGTTGCAGGCTGCCAGCCTGCGCTTTCAGGCAAGGCCGGCGGCGTTGCACCTGCACCTGCCTGCCGGGTCGCCGTTGCTCAGTCATCCAGGCTGATGATTTTTTCGCGTACGGCGAACAGCACCAAGCCGGCCACGTCGTGAATCTGCAGGCGCTTCATGATTTGCGAGCGGTGAGTTTCCACGGTCTTGATCGACAGGCCCAGACCCGCCGCGATTTCCCGGGTGGACTTGCCGCGCACGATCAGGCGCAGGATCTCAAGTTGCCGTGAGGTCAGATTATGCCGTTCGCCAGCGCTTTGCTTGCCTTGTTTGGTGTGCCGCAGCGCCTGGTTGATGACGGTGTGGGCGATGGCCGGGCTGAGGTAGCGCTCACCGTGGCGTACGGCACCCAGCGCCTGTTCCAGCTCGGTGGCGCTGGTGTCCTTGAGCAGGTAGCCGTGGGCACCGCTTTCCAGCGCCCGCATGATCAGGTCCGGGTCGGTGTGCATGGAGAGGATCAGCACTTTGCAGGTACTGCCGCTGGCCCGCAGTTGGGTGAGGGCGTCCAGGCCGCTGGTCGAACGCATGGAGATGTCCAGCAAGATGATGTCGGGCGCCAGTGTGCGTACCTGGTCGAGTAGCTGGTTGCCGTCGTCGGCTTCGCCGACCACGTCATAGCCGGGGATATCGCAGACCAGTGCGCGCACCCCGGCGCGGATCAGCGAGTGGTCATCTACCAGCAGTAGTCTACAGGTCATGGTTGGTAATACTCCTGGCGCGTTGCTGGGTGCGCGGGGACCACGGGAACATCGCTTCGATCTGCGTGCCTCGGCCAGGCTGACTGGTGATGTCGAGGCTGCCCTGCAGCGCGATTACCCGCTCCTGCATGCCGGCCAAGCCGCGCTGACCGGCTTCGGCCGGGTGCCGGGCAGGGGCGAAACCACGACCATCGTCGTGGATCGACAACGCCAGCCCCTCAGGGGTGCGTTGCAGGCGGATGACCAGGTTGTGTGCCTGGGCGTGGCGCAGCATGTTGGTCACTGCCTCCTGGGTAATACGGAACACCGCCATGGCCACGGCTTCGTCGATGCCGCCCAGGCGCTGGTTGCACGCCAGGCTCCAGTGCACGCCGCTGCTGGCCAGGGTGCGTACCAGGTGCGCGCGCAGGCTGGCCTCCAGGCCAAGGCTGGCCAACTGCCGGGGGTTGAGCAGCGCGGAAACATCGCGCACGTTACCGAGGGTGTCATCCAGTGTGCTGCGCAGGGCGTCGCAGTGCCCCTGCAAGTCTTCGGGCATGCGCCGTTGCAGCCACTGCAGTTGCAGCTTGGCAGCGGTGAGCAGTTGACCGATGTCGTCGTGCAGTTCCCGGCTCAGATGCTGACGCTCGTCTTCTTGCACCTTGAGCATGCGCTCGGCCAGCTCGGCCGGGCGCAGGTGGATCGACCTGGCGCCCAGCCCCAGTTGTACAACAGCACCCAGCGTGGCGACCAACTGCAGCACCAGCAGGGTGGCCGGGATTGTCTGGTTGGCCAGGTACAGCGCCATGTTGGCAACCAGTGAGGCCACGCAAAGCCCGACCGTTGCCCAACGCAGCACGGCGGCGCGGGAGCAGCAATGCAAAGAAGTCTTCAAGCGTGGAAACATAGGTAGGGAGGCCACTGAAGTATTGCTGATGGAGGCCTTGCACAATGCTGCTCAGAGGCTTTGGCGCAGTACTTTCGTTGTTTTTTCGAACACGTATTCTTGCCACCTTTGTTCCGGTCGCAAGCGTTTGTGGGGGCGCATATTACCACTTTGCATTGCATCGGTCGCGGCCGTGTAACGCGTTGAAACGCCTACTGGTCGGGCCCTTTCGGGTAGCAAAGTGCCACCCTTTAATCGCCCTGTACCCACTTGTGCTGTAACTAACGCGGCAATGATTCAAGGGCATGCACCGAAAGCCTGGTGAACTTTCCAAGTTCGACCATGGTCGGGTTTCAATAAAGTTGCTTAGTTGCACTTTGCGTCAGGTTAATGCATGCGATTAGAGCGGCTGGGGCGGTTGCCGGTTGCCACGTCACTGGGCGGGTGAATGCACGCGCTGCCTTCTTCATCGCACGACGCGCAGGCTGGCGCAAAGGGGGGGTGTACGACTTTGGCCAATTCACCCAGTAGAACCAGTTGCTCGCCGATGTCCAGGTTCAGCCGCCCTGTACGGCTATCGACCAGCTCCAACTGCCAGGCCAGCAAGGTCAGGCACGCCTCTATCGCGGGTAGGGCTTCACGCTGCAGGCAACCACCGTGACAGGCCGGGGCGAGCAACTGTTGCAGGGCGGTGGTGTAGTGGGCAACTTCACGCAGGCCCAGGCGCGTAGCTTGACGGGCGATAGTGTCGAGGGTGTTGTTCAGGCAACTGCAGGCATCCGGGTCATTGTCTATAAGCTCCAGATGCTGCAGGCATTCCTGGGCCTGGGTCAGCAGTACCTGGGCATCCAGCAGGAAGCCCTGCAGGGCGTCATCGAACGATAAGGCAGTGTCCATCATCAAGTCCCCGCGCGTGGGGTAGGCGCAGGGGGCGGGCACGCCGAAACGATAGCTAGCAAAAGCCTGACTCCATTCATGCAATGAGAATGGCGTCACATTAATGGCTAAAGGATATCGCGAACATCAGGTTGCACCCGATTGCCGCTAAGGGTTTCCCTGATCAAGGGCTAGGGTAGGGAACTTTTGTCGTGCCCCCGATTTGCCATGGCGTGTCGGCAGTAAAACATGATGGTAAAGTGATATCAATTATCTGCGCGGCATTTTCCCGCAAGGGTCAAGGTGTGCGTGAAGCCGCCGATACAGGGTAGATGATTTCACCTTTTAAGACTCAAGCCTGGGGGCTTTCCAATGGCTGGCATTCTCGACACGGTAGACCAACGCACGCAACTGGTGGGTGAGAACCGCCTGGAAATTCTGATGTTTCGTCTGGCTGGTCGCCAGCTGTTCGCGATCAACGTGTTCAAGGTGCAGGAAGTACTGCAACTGCCCAAGTTGACCCTGATGCCCCAGCGCCACGCCTATGTCTGCGGTGTGGTCAACCTGCGCGGGCAGACCCTGCCGGTGATCGACCTGTCCCAGGCGATCGGTATGCGCCCGCTACAGCCGGGGCCGGACAGCACCATCATCGTCACTGAATACAACCGCTCGGTGCAGGCCTTCCTGGTGGGCGGTGTCGACCGCATCGTCAATATGAACTGGGAGTCGATCATGCCGCCGCCTTCCAGTGCCGGTCGCCAGCACTACCTGACTGCCATCACCAAGGTCGATGAGAAGCTGGTGGAAGTGATCGACGTGGAAAAGGTGCTGGCCGAAATCGTGCCCTACAACGCCCGGGTTTCTGGCGACAAGCTCGCCGACCCAGTGCTGGCGCGGGCCCGCGGCCGCGAAGTGCTGCTGGTGGACGACTCCAGTGTGGCCTTGGCGCAATTGCGCGATACCCTGTCTCAGCTGGGCATGAAGCTGCATGTGGCCAGTGATGGCCTGAAGGCGCTGCGCATGCTCAAGGGCTGGGCCGACGCCGGCGAGGACGTGTGCGAAAAGCTGCTGATGGTGTTCACCGATGCAGAAATGCCGGAAATGGACGGCTATCGGCTGACCACCGAGATCCGCAGCGATGCCCGTCTGCGCCAGCTCTATGTGGTGCTGCACACTTCGCTGTCGGGCAGTTTCAACGAATCCATGGTGAAGAAGGTGGGCTGTGACAACTTCCTTTCCAAGTTCCAGCCTGATCGCCTGGTCGATGTGGTCAAGCAGCGCCTGCTGCTGGATACCACCGCCGCGTGAACGTTGTGCCGGCCAGGTATAAGCTTGGCTTTTGGCATGAAGCGAGGCAGCAGGGATGTTTCTCAGTGAGTTGTATCGATACCCGGTGAAGTCGGGGCAGGCGCAAAGCCTGAAGGCATCACCGGTGGGGTTGTTGGGGTTGCAAGGCGACCGGCGCTGGATGGTGGTCGAGGAAGAAAACGGACGCTTCCTGACCCAGCGTGCCTGGCCACAACTTGGCCAGATCGACGCGAGCGATGACGACAGCGGCCAGTTGCTGCTGCAAGCCCCTGGACAGGCGCCGTTGCGGGTGCCTGTACCGCCTGCCGATGACGCCCTGCGCGGCGTGACGATCTGGCGCGATACCCTGCGTGTGCCGGACGCTGGCGATGCCGCGGCGGCCTGGTTGAGTGAGTTGCTGGGCAAAGCCGTACGCCTGGTGCATTGCCCGGAGCAGCGTGCGCGTTACTTGCCCAATGGTTACGGCTTAAACAGTGACCGTGCGGCGTTTCCGGATGGCTTCCCCTTGCTGCTGATTGGGCAGGGCTCGCTGGACGAGCTTAACCGGCGTATTGGCCGGCCCATGTCGATGCGGCGCTTTCGGCCCAACCTGGTGGTGCAGGGCGCGGAGCCGTTTGCCGAGGATGCCTGGAAGCGGATTCGCATCGGCAGCTTGGTGTTTCGCGTGCTCAAGCCCAGTGTGCGGTGCATCTTCACGACCATCGATCCAGCCACCGGGGAGCGCAGCGCTGACCGTGAGCCGATGGCTACGCTGAAGACTTTCCGCGAAAAAGAAGGCGACGTGCTGTTCGGCCAGAACCTGGCTGTGGATGGCAGTGGGTGGCTGGAGGTGGGGATGGAAGTAGAAATCCTGGAATAGGTGTGTTGCCTGTACCGGCCTCTTCGCGGGTGAACCCGCTCCTACAACGACCGCGTAACCCTTGTAGGCGCGGGTTCACCCGCGAAGAGGCCGGTACAGGCTCAACAGCAATCACATGTCATCGAAATACCGTTCGTGCCAATCCACCAGTGGCTGCGGTGAATTCAGCTTCTGCCCGTAGATCACCGAATACGACAGCACGTTCTGTACATACTGGCGTGTTTCGTCGAACGGGATCGACTCCACCCACACATCGAAGCTCAGGTGCTTGGCCCCTTTGAGCCACTGTCGCACGCGCCCGGGCCCGGCGTTGTAGGCTGCCGAAGCCAGCACCCGGTTGCCGTTGAACTGGCTGTGTACCTGGCTCAGGTAGGCCGCACCCAGCTGGATGTTCTTGTCCGGGTTCAGCACTTGCGCCGGTGAGGCCAGCGGGATGCTGAACTTGCGTGCGGTTTCCTTGGCCGTGGCCGGCATCAGTTGCATCAGGCCGCTGGCGCCCACGGGTGAGCGTGCGTCCTCCATGAAGGCGCTTTCCTGGCGAGTGATGGCGAATACCCAGCTCGAATGCAGGCCGCGAACCTTGGCTTCACGCACCAGCGTGTCGCGGTGGGCCATGGGAAAGCGGATGTCCAGGTCGTCCCAGTACCGGGCCTGGCTGATGGTGCGGATGGCCGGGAAGTACCAGCGCAGCTCATAGCCCAGGCGTGCCTGCGCAACCATTTCGTCACGGGTGAAGTGGCGGCTGACGTGGTACCACTCACGGCGGCCGTCGACGATCTGACCGCGGGCGTGGAATTCCAGTGCGCGCTGGATGCCGGGCGTGTTGCGGACCTTCTTGACCAGCTGGGGGCTCAGCAGCAGCGGCTTGTTGTTCAGCTGGTACGGTGTCTGTGCCCGGTCGGCGGCGAGGAAGCCATAGAAGTCACGCTCACGCGCTGCGGTCTTGTACAGCAGCGGGATCTGCGGGTTGTTGGGCTGTGCCAGCTCCAGGCTGCGAGCCTGCCAGTACTTCCAGCGGCTGGTGCTGGCCAGGTCCTGAGGAAGGCGCTTGGTCAGCTCGTAGGCGTCCTCCCAGCGGCCCAGGCGCAGCAGCAGGCGAAGGCGCCATTCGCTGACTGTGTTGTCACGCAGCTCGGGGTCATAGCGGGTCATCAGGTCGAGCGCGCGTGGGTCGTAGCGGCGTGCGAGGGTCAGGCCGATTTCGCGGGCGATGGCTACCTTTTCGTCACGCGAGAAGTGCATGCGCTGGGCGTAATCGTCGAGCAGTGCCATGGCCCGCTCCGGGTCCTGCCGGGCCAGGCGACGAAGGCCGAGGCTGACCACGTCGGACATGGCCTCGTTGACCGGGGTAAAGCGCGACGGCTGGTTGAGCAGCTCGGGCTTCTGCGCGACGTCGATCAGCAGGCGCCCCTGCGGGCCGAGGGTGGTCAGGGACTTGACCAGGGTGTTGGCCAGGCCGTAGTTGCGCGCCTGGGCGGCCAGCTTGGTGCGTTCCCAGCGCTTGGCCTCGGTCAGCTGGCCTTCGGCTGCCCACATGCCGAACAGCGTGTCGCAGGCGGCAGGTTGCGATTTGCCGACGTTCCACAGCTTGTCTGCGGTGGCGTAACCTTCGGCGCGCAAGCCGTGGCTGAGCTGGTATTGGCCGTTGAGGCAGTCCAGCTCGGTGAAGTTGAGCTTGGGGTCGTAGTACTTGACGAAGGTATCCCACTCGCCGCGTTCAGCCAGCCAGCGCAACCAGCGCAGTTTCATCCAGTTGGCCTGGGGCAGGTCGCCATGCTTGGCCAGGAAACCTTCGATTTCCTGGTTGCTGGCGCTTTTCAGGCGGGCGGTGAGTTCGTCGTAGGCCAGGTAGGGCGTCAACGGGTAGTCGCTCAAGGCCTGGGCATAGCGCAGGTAGGGGCCTTTGTCGCCTTTGGCCAGCGCTCGCTTGGCTTCGTCATAGTACTGGCGTTGCAGGGTCAGGTCGGTGGCCTGCGCCGCGCTGGTGGCAGCGGTAAGCAGCAGGCAGGATGCGATGTGTAACAGGCGGCTGCGCATGATACGTCCGGGCAGTTGAACCATGGGGAGTGTCGGCGGAGCCAGCACTGTTGAAAGCTATTGCCTTAGCTTAGCTGTTTGCCGGCGGTGGGTGAAAGCACTGTGCTTGTATCGGGAAATTAAGTTCGACCAGATGTCGCCAGGTGCTCGCCGGTTGGCCTGGCGGATGCCGTCGGGGGCCAAGTCAGGTAGAATGCGCGCCCGATTTATGGAGACGAACATGACCCTGCTCAAATTCAGCGATGTGTCCCTCGCATTCGGCGCCATGCCGCTGCTGGACAAAGTGTCCTGGCAGATCGCTCGTGGCGAGCGGGTGTGCATCATCGGCCGCAACGGCACCGGCAAGTCGAGCATGCTGCGCCTGGTCAAGGGCGAGCAGAAGGGCGACGACGGTGAAATCTGGCGTGCCCCTGGCCTGAAGATCGGTGAGTTGCCACAGGAGCTGCCGGTGGCCGACGAGCGCACGGTGTTCGACGTGGTAGCCGCTGGTCTGGACGGCGTGGGCGAATTGCTGGCGCAGTTCCACCACCTGAGCATGAACATCCAGGGCGATGAAGACCTGGAAAAACTCATGCACGTCCAGCACGAGCTGGAGGCCCGCGACGGCTGGCGCCTGCAGCAGGTGGTGGAAAGCACACTCAGCCGCCTGCAGCTGCCGGCCGACAAGACCCTGGCCGAGCTTTCCGGTGGCTGGCGCCGCCGCGTACTGCTGGCCCAGGCGCTGGTGTCCGAGCCCGACCTGCTGCTGCTCGACGAACCGACCAACCACCTGGACATCGGTGCCATCGCCTGGCTCGAAGAGGCCCTGCGTGGCTTCAACGGCGCGGTATTGTTCATCACCCACGACCGTTCGTTCCTGCAGAACCTGGCCACCCGTATCCTCGAACTGGACCGCGGCGGCCTGATCGACTGGAACGGTGACTACGCCAGCTTCCTGGTGCACAAGGAGGCCGCACTGGCCGCCGAAGAAACCGCCAACGCGCTGTTCGACAAGCGCCTGGCCCAGGAAGAAGTGTGGATCCGCCAGGGTATCAAGGCTCGCCGTACCCGCAACGAAGGCCGCGTGCGTGCACTGAAGGCCCTGCGTGTGGAGCGTGGCGAGCGCCGTGAACGACAGGGCAAGGCCAACATCCAGATCGAAGCCGCGGACAAATCCGGCAAGCAGGTGATGGTGCTGGAGAATGTCAGCTTCCATCACGCGGACGGCCCCCTGCTGGTCAAGGACTTTTCCATGGTCCTGCAGCGGCAGGATCGCATCGGTCTGCTGGGCGCAAACGGCACTGGCAAGACCACGTTGCTCAAGATGATGCTGGGCGACCTTGAGCCCACTGCGGGTAAAGTGGAGCGCGGCACCAAGCTTGAGGTGGCCTATTTCGACCAGATGCGCCACCAGCTCGACCTGGAAAAGACCGTAATCGACAACCTGGCTGAAGGCCGTGATTTCATCGAGATCGATGGCCAGAACCGCCACGTGCTGAGCTACCTGGGCGACTTCCTGTTCAGCCCCCAGCGCGCGCGTACGCCGGTCAAGGCGTTGTCGGGTGGTGAGCGAGCACGGTTGCTGCTGGCCAAGCTGTTCAGCAAGCCGGCCAACCTGCTGGTACTCGACGAACCGACCAACGACCTGGACGTGGAAACCCTCGAGCTGCTGGAAGAGGTGCTGTCCAACTACAAGGGCACCGTGCTGATGGTCAGCCACGACCGGGCCTTCCTCGACAACGTCGTGACCAGCACCCTGGTGTTCGAAGGCGAGGGCAAGGTGCGTGAGTATGTGGGCGGTTACGAGGACTGGATTCGCCAGGGCGGCTCGCCGAAGCTGCTGGGTGTGACCGAGAGCAAGGGCGGTAAGTCTGCGCTCAACAGCGCGGTAGTGGAGAAGGTCGAGGCCAAGCCTGAGCCTGTTGCGGCGCCGGTGGTGGAAGACGCTTCGAAGAAGAAGCTGAGCTACAAGCTGCAGCGTGAGCTGGAGATGCTGCCGGGGCAGATTGATGAGCTGGAGCAGCGTATGGCTGAAGCCCAGGAAGAAGTGAATGCGGCGGGCTTCTATCAGCGGCCGATTGCAGAAACTTCGGCGGTGCTGGCACGGATCGAGAAGCTGCAGGGCGAGCTGGATGTCTTGGTGGAGCGCTGGGCTGAGCTGGAAGGCTGATTGGCGTTAGCCCGTTCCGGCCTCTTCGCGGCTAAAGCCGCACCTGCAGGGATTGCCATACCCTTGCAGGCGCGGGCTGGCCCGCGAAGAGGCGGGTTCAGGTCCAGTCAATCCTTCTTCAGCAAGCGTACCGCCAGCACGTCACACGGCGCACCGTGCAGCACATCGTTGGCCGTGGAGCCCAGCAGCAATGCCAGGCCGTGACGGCCATGGCTGCCGACAACGATCAGATCGCACTGCTGGTCCTTGGCCAACTGGTGGATTTCCTGGCGAGGCTGGCCGTAGGTCAGGTGCGAGTCGCCGCGGTTGATTCCCGGGTATTTGTTGAACAGGCGGTCCATGCGCTCCTTGGCCTGGTCGAACTGCTGCTGTTGCAGCTGCGACAGGTCCATCGGTACGTCACCGCCGAAGGCCATGGCCATCGGCTCGACGATGTGCACCAGGGATACCTTGGCATTCGAAGGCTCTGCCAGCGCCATGGCGCGCTTGATCACCGGGTCGCATTCTTCGGTCAGGTCGACGGCGACCAACAAATGTTCGTATTGCATGAGCGGTACTCCTGTCAATCGCGATAGAAGAAGTATGGTCGCTTTAGGGCGGGTCTACCGTGAAAAATGGCTAACCAGCTCATTTGCAACGCTTTATGGGAACTACTGATATGACGGTATTGCTGGTGGTGTCAATCCTTGCGCTGATTCTCAGTCCGCTTTCCTGGCTGCGCAGCTCGCGCAAGCAGAGCGAGCAGATGAAGTTGCGCCTGGAGGCGCGGCGCATGGGGTTGGCCATGCAACTGGCGCCGCAGCAGTGGCCGCACTGGCTGGAAAAGGAGCCGCCAAGCCCTTGCCCGCAGTATCACAGAGCCCGGCGCCGTGGGCATGAGGACAGCTTCAGCTTCTGGCAGGTCAGCCCCGGGGTGTGGTGGAACCAGTGGCGCGAGCCCTGCGAAGACCCACGCTTCATGGGCGCCTTGTCGCGCTTGCCGGCGAGTGTATACAAGGTCGAGGCCGATGCGCGGATGATTGCCCTTTACTGGACCGAACGTGGCGATACTGCTGTGTTGCAGGATGTTGCCTACGCCCTCGAAACCTTGGCTTGAGCGCCGCCCATGCGCGACCCCTGTAGGCGCGGATTCATCTGCGAACACTGGCAGAGCCGGTGCCAAACTCCGCGGTGCCTGCTTCGCGGGTAAACCCGCTCCTACGGGGGCATCCAGGCGGGTCAATCTGTTCTGTAACGACAAAGCGGCGGCTCGGCATAACCCTGAAGGGGTGGGGTGCCAAGTCGCCGCTTTGCGTTCTGCTGCGCAGAAAAGGCCAGGCAGGCCGGGTTATTCATTCAAGCAAGTGCCAGTGTAGTCGCCCTGGCTCGCCGCGCAAGCGCAAAGCAATCAGCCAATGCTTGTGGTCAATCGCTGACATGAATGACCGGCGATCACTGTCATCATGTTTTGTACCCGAACGATAGAAAATGACTGGAAAGTCGCGTTTTCGCCGTGCTCGTGAGCATTTGACAACGCCCATCTTTTCGGAGAATGTGTGCACACCCAAATCAAACGGGCGTATGAATTGAGCGTTTGTATGTCATGACGCCAAGCCATACTTCCGACTAGCGCGCTGACGGGTGTGCCTGGGGCAAGGCAGCTTAGGCCTGCTTCTGCTGCAGCGATCGGCGTGTACAGTTCAGCTTCCATATCGTGGAGATCAGTTGATGATTTACGAAGGTAAAGCCATCACGGTTAAGGCTCTTGAAAGTGGCATCGTCGAGCTCAAGTTCGACCTCAAGGGTGAGTCCGTCAACAAGTTCAACCGCCTTACCCTGAACGAGCTGCGCCAGGCCGTCGATGCCATCCGGGCCGATGCCTCAGTCAAGGGCGTGATCGTCAGCAGTGGCAAGGACGTGTTCATCGTCGGCGCCGACATCACCGAGTTCGTCGACAACTTCAAGCTGCCTGAGGCCGAACTGGTCGCTGGCAACCTGGAAGCCAATCGCATCTTCAACGCCTTTGAAGACCTCGAAGTGCCGACCGTTGCCGCCATCAACGGCATCGCGCTGGGCGGCGGCCTGGAAATGTGCCTGGCGGCCGACTACCGGGTCATGTCCACCAGCGCCAGGATCGGCCTGCCGGAAGTCAAGCTGGGTATCTACCCGGGCTTTGGCGGTACCGTGCGCCTGCCGCGCCTGATCGGCTCGGACAACGCCATCGAGTGGATCGCCGCCGGCAAGGAAAACCGTGCCGAAGACGCCCTGAAAGTGGGGGCCGTCGACGCCGTGGTCGCCCCTGAGCTGCTGCTGGCCGGTGCCCTCGACCTGATCAAGCGTGCCATCAGTGGCGAGCTGGACTACAAGGCCAAGCGCCAGCCGAAGCTGGAAAAGCTCAAGCTCAATGCCATCGAGCAGATGATGGCCTTCGAGACTGCCAAGGGCTTCGTCGCTGGCCAGGCCGGCCCGAACTATCCGGCCCCGGTCGAAGCGATCAAGAGCATCCAGAAAGCCGCCAACTTCGGTCGCGACAAGGCCCTGGAAGTCGAAGCCGCAGGCTTTGCCAAGCTGGCCAAGACCTCGGTCGCCGAGAGCCTGATCGGCTTGTTCCTCAACGATCAGGAACTCAAGCGCAAGGCCAAGGCGCATGACGAGATCGCCCACGACGTGAAGCAGGCCGCCGTGCTCGGCGCCGGCATCATGGGCGGCGGTATCGCCTACCAGTCGGCGGTCAAAGGTACGCCGATCCTGATGAAAGACATCCGCGAAGAAGCCATTCAGCTGGGTCTGAACGAGGCCTCCAAGTTGCTTGGCAACCGCGTCGAGAAGGGCCGCCTGACCCCAGCCAAGATGGCCGAGGCCCTCAACGCCATTCGACCGACCCTGTCCTATGGCGATTTTGCCAATGTCGACATCGTCGTCGAGGCAGTGGTCGAGAACCCGAAGGTCAAGCAAGCGGTACTGGCGGAAGTGGAAGGCCAGGTGAAGGACGATGCGATCCTCGCTTCCAACACCTCTACCATCTCTATCAACCTGCTGGCCAAGGCGCTCAAGCGCCCGGAAAACTTCGTCGGCATGCACTTCTTCAACCCGGTGCACATGATGCCGCTGGTGGAAGTGATCCGTGGTGAGAAGTCCAGTGACGTGGCGGTCGCCACCACCGTGGCCTACGCCAAGAAAATGGGCAAGAACCCGATCGTGGTCAACGACTGCCCGGGCTTTTTGGTCAACCGCGTGCTGTTCCCGTACTTTGGCGGTTTTGCCAAGCTGGTCAGCGCCGGTGTCGACTTCGTGCGCATCGACAAGGTCATGGAGAAGTTCGGCTGGCCGATGGGCCCAGCCTACTTGATGGACGTGGTCGGCATCGACACCGGCCACCACGGCCGTGACGTCATGGCCGAAGGCTTCCCGGATCGCATGAAGGACGAGCGCCGCTCGGCAGTCGACGCGTTGTACGAGGCCAACCGCCTGGGCCAGAAGAACGGTAAGGGCTTCTACGCCTACGAAACCGACAAGCGCGGCAAGCCGAAGAAGGTTTTCGATGCCACCGTGCTCGACGTGCTCAAACCGATCGTGTTCGAGCAGCGCGAAGTCACTGACGAAGACATCATCAACTGGATGATGGTCCCGCTGTGCCTGGAGACCGTGCGTTGCCTGGAAGACGGCATCGTCGAAACCGCTGCCGAAGCCGACATGGGCCTGGTCTACGGCATTGGTTTCCCTCCCTTCCGCGGTGGTGCGCTGCGTTACATCGACTCGATCGGTGTGGCCGAATTCGTCGCCCTGGCCGATCAGTATGCCGACCTGGGGCCGCTGTACCACCCGACCGCCAAGCTGCGTGAAATGGCCAAGAACGGCCAGCGCTTCTTCAACTGAGCGGTCAACGAGCTAGAGCGAGAGATTTGATATGAGCCTGAATCCAAGAGACGTGGTGATTGTCGACTTCGGTCGCACGCCAATGGGCCGCTCCAAGGGTGGCATGCACCGCAACACCCGCGCCGAAGACATGTCGGCGCACCTGATCAGCAAGCTGCTGGAACGCAACGGCAAGGTTGACCCGAAAGAAGTCGAGGACGTGATCTGGGGCTGCGTCAACCAGACCCTGGAGCAGGGCTGGAACATCGCCCGCATGGCCTCGCTGATGACCCAGATCCCGCACACTTCCGCGGCGCAGACCGTCAGCCGCCTGTGCGGCTCGTCCATGAGCGCGCTGCACACGGCCGCCCAGGCGATCATGACCGGTAACGGTGATGTGTTCGTGGTCGGTGGCGTGGAGCACATGGGCCACGTCAGCATGATGCATGGCGTAGACCCCAACCCGCACCTGTCCTTGCATGCCGCCAAGGCTTCCGGGATGATGGGCCTGACTGCAGAAATGCTCGGCAAGATGCATGGCATCACCCGTGAGCAGCAGGACCTGTTCGGCTTGCGTTCGCACCAGCTGGCCCACAAGGCCACGGTCGAAGGCAAGTTCAAGGACGAGATCATCCCGATGCAGGGCTACGACGAGAACGGCTTCCTGAAGGTGTTCGATTTCGACGAAACCATTCGCCCGGAAACCACCCTCGAAGGCCTGGCATCGCTGAAGCCTGCGTTCAACCCGAAAGGCGGTACGGTCACGGCCGGTACCTCGTCGCAGATCACCGACGGCGCCTCGTGCATGATCGTCATGTCCGGTCAGCGTGCCATGGACCTCGGTATCCAGCCATTGGCGGTGATCCGTTCGATGGCAGTTGCCGGTGTCGACCCGGCAATCATGGGCTACGGCCCGGTGCCATCGACCCAGAAAGCCCTCAAGCGTGCGGGCTTGACCATGGCCGATATTGACTTCATCGAGCTCAACGAAGCCTTCGCTGCACAGGCCCTGCCCGTGCTGAAAGACTTGAAAGTGCTCGACAAGATGGATGAGAAGGTTAACCTGCACGGCGGCGCCATTGCTTTGGGCCACCCGTTCGGTTGCTCCGGGGCGCGGATTTCCGGCACCCTGCTCAACGTCATGAAGCAAAATGGCGGTACGCTGGGTGTTGCGACCATGTGCGTCGGCCTGGGCCAAGGTATCACCACTGTCTTCGAACGCGTCTGATCGCGTAGCGGGACAGCAGCCGGGGCCTAGTGCCCCGGTTTTGTTTTTTCAGGTTTTCTTCAGGAGGTGTGCAACATGCAGATACAACCAGGCGTATACCGGCATTACAAAGGGCCTGAGTACCGTGTCTTCAGTGTTGCGCGGCACTCCGAAACCGAAGAGTGGATGGTGTTCTACCAATGCCTGTATGGTGATTACAGCTTCTGGGTACGTCCCCTTTCGATGTTCCAGGAGTCCGTCGAATTTGACGGCGAGCAGGTGCCACGCTTTGCTTTGGTCAAGGCCGAAGAGGGGCTGCCCGGGTTGCTGGGCAAGTCGCACGCGTGATCGTCCGAGCTTGACCTCACACTTTTGCCACTATATATAGCGGTGCCGCGTCTGGCACTTGGCGCGTTTTTTATCTTCAGATTCAGGAATACTCCGATCCATGGGCAAATCGCTGGTCATTGTGGAATCCCCGGCCAAGGCCAAGACCATCAACAAGTACCTGGGCAACCAGTACGTGGTGAAGTCGAGTATCGGCCATATCCGAGACCTCCCCACCAGCGGTTCGGCCAGCGCGAGCAAAGAGCCGGCCGCCAAGCGTGGCAAGGCTGCGGGTGAGGCGCCGGCGCTTTCGCCGAAAGAGAAGGCCCGCCGCCAGCTGGTGGCACGCATGGGCGTCGACCCCGACCATGGCTGGAAGGCCAAGTACGAGATCCTGCCTGGCAAGGAAAAGGTGATCGAAGAGCTGCGCCGCCTGGCCAAGGATGCCGACACCATCTATCTCGCAACCGACTTGGACCGCGAAGGGGAAGCCATTGCCTGGCACCTGCGCGAGGCCATCGGGGGTGACGACACCCGCTACAAGCGCGTGGTGTTCAACGAAATTACCAAGAAGGCCATTCAGGAAGCGTTCTCGCAGCCAGGCGAGCTGGACATCGACCGGGTCAACGCCCAGCAGGCGCGGCGTTTCCTCGACCGCGTGGTCGGTTACATGGTTTCGCCGCTGCTGTGGGCCAAGATTGCCCGTGGCCTGTCCGCTGGCCGTGTGCAGTCGGTAGCGGTGAAGCTGGTGGTTGAGCGAGAGCGTGAGATCCGCGCGTTCATCCCGGAAGAGTATTGGGAGATCCACGCCGACCTCGGCACCGCCAAGAACGCCAAGGTGCGTTTCGAGGTGGCGCGCGAGAAGGGCGAGGCCTTCAAGCCGCTGAACGAAGCTCAGGCCATGGCTGCACTGGAAAAGCTCAAGGCTTCCAGTTACAGCGTGGTCAAGCGCGAAGACCGCCCGACCAGCAGCAAGCCATCGGCACCGTTCATTACGTCCACCTTGCAGCAAGCGGCCAGTAACCGCCTGGGCTTCGGTGTGAAGAAAACCATGATGATGGCCCAGCGCTTGTACGAAGCGGGTTACATCACCTACATGCGTACCGACTCGACCAACCTGTCGGCTGACGCCCTGGATATGGCACGCAGCTACATCGAGCGGGAGTTCGGCAAGCAGTACCTGCCGGAGGCGCCACTGGTTTACGGCAGCAAGGAGGGCGCCCAGGAGGCGCACGAAGCGATTCGGCCTTCTGACGTGAATACCCACCCGACCAAGCTCAGCGGCATGGAGCGTGACGCCGAGCGCCTGTACGAGCTGATCTGGCGCCAGTTCCTGGCGTGCCAGATGCCGCCAGCGCAGTACCTGTCCACCAGTGTTACCGTCGCTGCCGGCGATTTCGAGCTGCGTGCCAAGGGCCGCATCCTCAAGTTCGACGGCTACACCCGTGTGCTGCCACAGCAGAGCAAGCCGGGCGAAGACGACGTGCTGCCAGAGATGGTTCAGGGTGAGGCGCTGAAACTGATCCAGATCGACCCGAGCCAGCACTTTACCAAGCCGCCTGCACGCTTTACCGAAGCCAGCCTGGTCAAGGAAATGGAAAAGCGCGGCATTGGCCGCCCATCGACCTACGCGGCGATCATTTCCACCATCCAGGACCGTGGCTATGTGACGCTGCACAACCGCCGCTTCTACTCCGAGAAGATGGGCGATATCGTCACCGAGCGCTTGTCGGAGAGCTTCTCCAACCTGATGGACTACGGCTTTACCGCCGACATGGAAGAGAACCTCGACGACGTGGCCCAGGGCGAGCGTGACTGGAAGAACGTGCTCGACGAGTTCTACGGCGATTTCAGCAAAAAGCTGCAGACTGCCGAGTCCAGCGAAGACGGCATGCGCGCCAACCAGCCGACCATGACCAACATTCCATGCAAGGAATGTGGTCGGCCGATGATGATTCGCACCGCTTCTACGGGTGTGTTCCTGGGCTGCTCTGGCTACAGCCTGCCGCCGAAAGAGCGCTGCAAGGCTACCGTCAACCTGGTGCCGGGCGACGAGATTGCCGCTGACGACGAGGGCGAGTCGGAGTCGCGCGTACTGCTGGGCAAGCACCGTTGCCCGATCTGCGCCACCGCGATGGACGCCTACCTGCTGGACGAGAAACACAAACTGCACATCTGCGGTAACAACCCGGATTGTGTCGGTTACGAGATCGAGGAAGGCAACTACCGCATCAAGGGTTACGAAGGGCCGAGCCTGGAGTGCGACAAGTGCGGTAGCGAGATGCAATTGAAGACCGGCCGTTTCGGCAAGTTCTTCGGCTGCACCAACCCGGCATGCAAGAACACCCGCAAGCTGCTCAAGAGCGGCGAGGCGGCGCCACCGAAGATGGACAAGGTGGACATGCCGGAGCTCAAGTGCGAGAAGGTCGACGATACCTACGTGCTGCGCGACGGTGCTTCTGGGTTGTTCCTGGCTGCCAGCCAGTTCCCCAAGAACCGCGAAACCCGTGCGCCGCTGGTGCTGGAGATCGTGCCGCACAAGCATGAGATCGACCCGAAGTACCACTTCCTGTGCGATGCGCCGCAGAAAGACCCGGATGGCCGCCCGGCGGTGATTCGTTACAGCCGCAAGACCAAGGAGCAGTACGTGCAGTCCGAGGTCGATGGCAAGCCAACCGGTTGGAAGGCGTTTTACGACGGCAATGCCTGGAAGGTTGAAGACAAGCGCTGATCCATCGGTGCTGTGATTTGGGGCCGCTTTGCGCCCCTTCGCGGGCTTGCCCGCTCCCACCAGTACAGCGCCACATTCATGGGCGGCGCGATACCTGTGGGAGCGGGCAAGCCCGCGAAGGGGCGCAAAGCGGCCCCAATCATTTATGATGCAGATATCCGCCTTGTAGCCTTATGGGAGGGCACTGAAATGGCCCAGGAACTCTACACCCGCACCAACCAGAAACTGTTCTTCGCCGGCCTCGCCCTCGAGTCCATGGCCAAGGCTGAACAAAGCCAGGCCATGAATGCCCAAGGCCTGGTCCAGGCTGAGCGCGAGTCGGCGCTGTTCCACCTGTATGGCGCTCTGTTGGGGCTGTGCCATGAAATCGGGGGCTTCTATCGCCTGCCGGTCGTCGCAACGGTGGAGCAAGCCCTGGCCGACGATGCCCTGAACGGTATCGCCATCCCGGAAGTGGCCGAGTTGCTGGAACTGGCCCGCCAGCGGGAAACCTGGCTGGCGCAAATGCTCGGTGCTTATGCCGATTTGTTCCGACCACCGGTCGCCAGAAAAGCGCCGAAAACCGACGTCACCCAACCCCTGATTCAAGCTGTCAATCTTGATGAGCCTGAGCATCCAGCGCTGTCGCGTGCCGAGCTGGAAAGCTGGCGCAATGACCTTAAAAGTTTGGTGAGACGTTTCCGTGACGCGTTGAGTGAGTGCTGATAGCCGCAACGGCTGGTACAATAATCGCCTTTCGCGGAGAACTGCCATTTATGTCTACGTCTTTTCTGGAAATTGTCGAGTTGCCTGACGGCCGCATCGAGCTTCGTCGCGCCGAGGATGAGGGCTCTCTGGTAACCCTGGATTTCTCGGAAGACGCCAAGGTGTTCCTGCAGGGTCAGCATGTGGAAGTGGCCAAGGCCATGCTCAGTGTGGGCGTGCAGATGGCCGGTCGCCTGATGGATGGCGAGCTCGAGCGTGATGAAGGGCCGCGTGTGCTGCACTGAGTGTGCAGCAGCGTATCAGGCTATTTGAAGTGACAGGCAGAGCCTGAACATCAGCCGAGGCGGATGTTCAGGCTTTGTGCGTTTCCGGCACTGGCTGCACGTAGCAGTTGCTGGCGTGCAGTGGCATTGACGTTGCCCAGCCAGCTCACCACGGTGTGGCTGAGGCCCAGGTGCAAAGCCTCACAGGCCAGTTGCAGCGCACTTTGATTGCTCCGGGGTTGCAGCAGCAGAATACGTTCACGGTTGAGCCCGGCATCGCGCAGCCAGGCCTGGGTCAGGCTTGGCGGTGGGGCGATCAGGGTCAGCCAGCGGGCCTCGTCCTCTTCGCTCAGTTCGCGCAGCACGGGTGCCAGCAGGCTTTGGCAGTGGCCAGGGGCACCGCGCAGCGACAGTTCGCTGAACAGCTCGGGCTGACTGCTCTTGCGCGCCGGTTCCCTGGCTTTCAAACCAGGCAGCACGGGCTGAGCGAGGAATGCTTCGAACAGGGGCAACTGGGCTTGCTCGGGTGCGTGAATGAACTGCTGCATGACGCCTCCTGGATCAGCGGCGAATGACGCCGACGCTCAAGCCCTCGATCACCAGCTCCTGTTCTTTCAGGTCGACTTCGATGGGGGCGAATTCGGGGTTTTCGGCAAGCAGCCAGACTTTGCTGCCTTCACGCTTGAAGCGCTTGACGGTAACTTCGTCGCCGATGCGCGCCACCACGATCTGGCCGTTACGGGCTTCACGGCAGGTGTGCACCGCCAGCAGGTCACCGTCGAAGATGCCGACGTCTTTCATGCTCATGCCGTGTACGCGCAGCAAATAGTCGGCTTGGGGGTGGAAGAAGGCAGGGTTGATGTTGCAGGATTGCTCGATGTGCTGTTCGGCAAGAATCGGCGCACCGGCAGCGACCCGGCCGATGATGGGCAGGCCGGCTTCTTCGGCCTTAGCTTCCAGGCCAGGGATGCGGATGCCGCGGGAAGCGCCCGGCGTCATTTCGATCGCGCCCTTGCGGGCAAGGGCCTTGAGGTGCTCCTCGGCGGCATTGGGCGACTTGAAGCCCAGCTCCTGAGCAATCTCGGCGCGGGTAGGCGGGAAGCCGTTGTCTTCCAGGCAGCGCTTGATGAACGCGAGAATTTCGGCTTGGCGTGGCGTCAGTTTCAACATGGTAAGCGCTCTGTCTTTTTGTACAGTGACTGGGATTATATACAGTACTGGGTGCGCTGCAAGCCAAAAACCGCAATAAACAGAAGAGGTGGCGCTTGCAGTGGGCCGGCTGGCGCTTTTAAATGGCGACCGCCCAGTCACCGAGCCTTGACAGAAGCAGGGCTGAAACGTATGTTTCAAACACCTGTTTGTCTGACGGAGTAGTCGGAGTAGTCATGGCCCAATCGGAAACCGTTGAACGCATTCTCGATGCTGCCGAGCAGCTGTTCGCGGAAAGGGGGTTCGCCGAAACCTCGTTGCGGCTGATTACCAGCAAGGCCGGGGTCAACCTGGCGGCAGTCAACTATCATTTCGGCTCCAAGAAGGCGCTGATCCAGGCTGTTTTTTCGCGTTTCCTCGGCCCATTCTGCGCCAGTCTCGAGCGTGAGCTGGAGCGCCGCCAGGCCAAGCCGGAGCAAAAGCCCAGCCTTGAAGAACTGCTGGAAATGCTCGTAGAGCAGGCGCTGGCCGTGCAGCCGCGTAGCAACAACGACCTGTCGATCTTCATGCGCCTGCTGGGTCTGGCGTTCAGCCAGAGCCAGGGTCACCTGCGGCGCTATCTGGAAGACATGTACGGCAAGGTGTTCCGCCGCTACATGCTGCTGGTGAACGAGGCTGCGCCACGCATTCCGCCACTGGAACTGTTCTGGCGTGTGCACTTCATGCTGGGTGCCGCGGCCTTCAGCATGTCCGGTATCAAGGCCTTGCGGGCGATTGCCGAGACTGACTTCGGCATCAATACCTCGATCGAGCAGGTGATGCGCCTGATGGTGCCGTTCCTGGCGGCAGGCATGCGCGCTGACAGCGGTGTGACCGACGAGGCGATGGCCACTGCGCAGCTGCGTCCGCGAACCAAGACCAGTTCGGCTACCGCCAAGGCCTGAAGGCTGGGCGTGGCGGGGCGCTTCCGCTAAGCTAGCGCCCATGCCCTATCTCGATCTACTTCACATTTCCCTTGCTGACCAGCGCCTTTATGGCTTCGCCTGTGGCCAACAGCGCGTGTCTGCCGGTGTCTGCTGCCCCCCGGTGGGCTTCTCTCTGTCTTCAATGAAGGATTACCCATGACTGTCAGCCTGCAAGGCTCCCTGATGGTGGATATCGCCGGTAAATGGCTGACCGCCGAAGACCGTCAACTGCTTCGCCAGCCGGAAGTGGCTGGCCTGATCATCTTCGCCCGCAATATCGACAGCCCGCGCCAGGTGCGCGAACTGTGCGCGTCCATCCGCGCCATTCGCCCCGAGCTGATCCTGGCAGTGGATCAGGAAGGTGGTCGCGTACAGCGTCTGCGCCAGGGCTTTGTGCGCCTGCCGGCCATGCGTGCGCTGGCCGATAACGACAATGCTGAATACCTGGCTGAACAGTGCGGCTGGCTGATGGCGACCGAGGTACTGGCAGTTGGCCTGGACCTCAGCTTTGCTCCGGTGCTCGACCTGGACCACCAGCGTAGCGCCGTGGTGGGCAGCCGCGCCTTCGAGGGTGACCCGCTGCGTGCAACGCGACTGGCCGGCGCGTTCATCCGTGGCATGAATGCGGCAGGTATGGCCGCGTGTGGCAAGCATTTCCCAGGGCATGGCTGGGCCGAAGCCGATTCGCATGTGGCCATCCCCACCGATGAGCGCAGCCTGGAACAACTGCGCCAGGCCGACCTGGTGCCGTTTACCCGCCTGAGTGGGCAACTGGCGGCAGTGATGCCGGCGCATGTCATCTACCCGCAGGTTGACAACCAGCCCGCTGGCTTCTCGCGGCGTTGGTTGCAGGACATCCTGCGTGGCGAGCTGGGCTTTGATGGGGTGATTTTCAGTGATGACCTGTCGATGGCTGGTGCGCATGTGGTTGGCGACGCGGCCAGCCGTATCGAGGCGGCGCTGAGCGCCGGTTGTGATATGGGCCTGGTGTGCAATGACCGGGCGGCGGCGGAGCTGGCGCTGAGTGCGGCGCAGCGCATGAAGGTCAAGCCATCGCCGCGGATTGCCCGGATGCGTGGGCAAGGGTTTGCGCGGACCGATTATCGCCAGCAGCCGCGCTGGCTGGAGGCGTTGGGGGCGTTGAGGGAAGCTCAGCTGGTCGATTGACTGCTGGCCTGTTCGCGCTCACAGGTACCGCATCTCATGCTTGTAGGAGCGGGTTTACCCGCGAATACGGTGGCGGCGGCAACGGTGAACGGCGGGTGGTAATTGGCCAGCAGGTCCGGCCTCTTCGCGGGTAAACCCGCTCCTACGACGACCTGTGCCGAACCACCGATGCGTGCCTGTAGGCGCGGGTTTACCCGCGGATACGGTGGCGGCGGCAACGGTGAACGGCGGGTGGTAATTGGCCGGCAGGTCCGGCCTCTTCGCGGGTAAACCCGCTCCTACAGCGGCCTGTGCCGAATCACCGATGCGTGTGTAGGCGCGGGCTTGCCCGCGAAGAGGCCCGCACAGGCTGTATCCGCTTTTGGTCTACCGCCCGCGCTTTCCAGGCAATGGCGCAAACAGGGCCTCGATTTCTTCATCGCCAAGCCGCCATTGCCCAGCCTGCCCGCCGTCCAGCAGGCTGGCCGCCAGTGCTGCCTTTTCCTGCTGCAACAACTGGATCTTCTCTTCCACCGTACCCCGGGTAATCAGCTTGAACACGAACACCGGCTTGTCCTGGCCGATGCGGTAGGCACGGTCGGTAGCTTGGTTTTCGCTGGCCGGGTTCCACCAGGGGTCGAAGTGGATCACGGTGTCCGCCGCCGTCAGGTTCAAGCCTACGCCCCCTGCCTTGAGGCTGATCAGGAACACTTCGCTTTCACCTTGCTGGAACTGCTGCACTGGCGTGCGACGGTCGCGAGTATCACCGGTCAGCAGGCTGTAACGGATTTTGCGCTTCTCAAGCTCCTGCTCGATCAGCGCCAGCATCGAGGTGAACTGTGAGAACAACAACACCCGGCGCCCTTCGCTGAGCAGTTCTTCGAGCATCTCCAGCAGCGCACCCAGCTTGCCCTTGTCGGCCTGGTTGCCTTTGCTTTCTACCCCCTTGACCAGGCGCAGGTCACAGCACACCTGGCGCAGCTTGAGCAACGCATCGAGGATCACGATCTGGCTGCGTGCGGCGCCATTGCGGGCGATTTCGTCGCGGACTTTCTGGTCCATGGCCACTCGCACGGCTTCGTACGTATCGCGCTGGGCATCACTGAGCTCGACCCAGTGCACCATCTCGGTCTTGGCCGGCAGTTCTGTGGCTACCTGCTCCTTGGTGCGGCGCAGCAGGAACGGCCGGATGCGGCTGGCCAGGTGGGCCATGCGCTCGCTGTCACCGTGGCGCTCGATCGGGTTGCGGTAATCCTGGTTGAAGCGCTTCAGGTCGCCCAGCCAGCCGGGCATCAGGAAGTGGAAGATCGACCACAGTTCGCCCAGGTTGTTTTCCATTGGCGTGCCGGTCAGGCACAGGCGCTGCCCGGCCTGTAGCTCGCAGACGGCGAGGGCAGCCTTGCTGCTGCTGCTCTTGATGTTTTGCGCCTCGTCCAGTATCAGCACGTGCCAGGCCTGGGGGCGCAGCTGTTCCAGGTCGCGTGGCATCAAGGCGTAAGTGGTCAGGACCAGATCGTACTCATGGAGTTTGGTGAAGTGCTTGCTGCGCCCCGGCCCATGCAGTGCCAGGACGCGCAGGTCGGGGGCGAAGCGCTGGGCTTCGTCCAGCCAGTTGGGTATGAGGCTGGTCGGCATGACTGCCAGGGCCGGTGCATTCAGGCGCCCGCACTGTTTCTCCAGCAGCAGATGGGCCAAGGCCTGCAGGGTCTTGCCCAGGCCCATGTCGTCGCCGAGGATACCGCCGGTACCCATCTCGCGCAGGGCCTGCAGCCAGTTCAAGCCTTGCTGCTGATAGGGGCGCAAGCTGGCCTGCAGCCCTGTGGGCGGTTCTACCTGCAGGTCCCGGGCATCGCGCAGGCGCCGGCCCAGATCGCGTACGTGCTCGCCACCTTCCCAGTGCAGGGGCAGGCCTTCTATTTCGTTCAGACGCGCGGCGTCGGCGCGCTCCATGCGCAGGGACGGGCCTGCAGTGTCCTCGTGCAGGTAGAGCTCGCCCAGGGTGCCCATGACTGCCTTGATGCGGCCATAGGGCAGGGCGACGCGCAAAGCCGGGGCATCGAGACGGCCGCGATTGAGGTCGATCAGCAGGTGTTCATCATCGCTGCGCCGGGCCAGTTCGCTAGGGCGTAGCAGCTCCGGGCTGCTGCGCAGCAGGTGCAACACGATCGGCAGCAGGCTGTGGCGCTGGCCATCGACCACGATGCCGAGTTCCAGGTCGAACCATTCATGGCCAGGCGCTTCGTCGATGGTTGCATACCAGTCGTCCACCTCCTGCAGGTTGAAGGCGAAGTCGCGGTGAATATCGATGTCCCAGCCGGCTTCGCGCAGGCGCGGCAGGCCTTCGCGGGCAAAGCGCAGCCAGGCTTCGTCGTCAGGCAACTGGTGCATTTCGCCGGCGCTGTCGGGTAGGGCCTTGCTCTGCCGTGTGGCGGGCTTGAAGCCGAAATCGCGCAGTACCTTGCGCAGCGCCTGCTCGGCTTGAGTCTGGCGGCGAATGCGCTGGCTGGTGCTGCCTGCCAGGCGGGTCAGCGGCTTTTCGTCGGTGCCGCTGGCCTGCAAGCCGTCATAATCGAACGCCAATGCGGCGCGGTGTTGCATTTGCCGTTGCATGCGACCGGTTTTCGGCATGTAGGCGGTGTATTCAAGGCTGCCGAGAGCAAGAAGGGGCTTTGGCTGGATGTTATCGAGCAACTGCTCCTGCACTTGCGTCGGGGTCGGCACCTTATGGCTGAGGGCATTGAGCTTGTGGCTCAGGGGTACGACCAGGTGTTCCGGCACGTCGGGTGCAATAGTCAGCTGTACGGCGACGTGGGGATCCAGGCTGTGCTCGACCTTGCCCACTTCACGGGTCGGCAGGTCCAGGTAGTAAAGCGGCAGCAGCGGGATGACGCAGCGCAGCATCGCTTCGCCGCTGTACCACCGCCCCCGGTAATTTCCGTTGTCCAGGCGTACCCAGCGAAACTCGGCGTGGCGCACCGGGCCTTCATGAAGCAGGGGGAGGTCGGTGTCGAAGAACATCCGCCCGGTTTCGAGGGCGCGCTGGAACAGCTCGCCACCTTCATGGCCCTTCAGTCGGTAGCCGCGATCCTGGCCGCCGCCCTGATTCAGGGCCGAGAGCAGGCGCAGAATGCGGATGTCTTCGTCTGTTACGAAGCGCGGTGGCTCGTAGAGGAAATCGTAAAGGGACTGGACGCGGCTGAAGCGGATGCCGTCCTCCGTTCGCGTGCCCTTGCGCACAAGCAGGGCGCAGCCCGCATCGTCGGTGAGCTGCAGCTGATAGCACACCATGCGCCCGCGTTTGTCTTCGGTCGCGTCGGTCTTGGGTGGGGCCTGCTCCAGGCCGCTCAACCAGTGCTGCAGTTCGGCGGACAAGGCGCCCGGGTTGGCTTGCGTGTCCTTACTGCTGGAAAAGCGCTCGCTGACGCAGAAAAGGACAGCGGCGCAATGCTTGCAGTTTTGCCGTACCGGGCAATCGCAGTCACCGCGCACATGGCACCGGCCGCCCGCTACGTGCAACTTGATGTGTTGCCGGTAGTGGTTGTTGCCGCTCCCCTGGCAACTGGCCGTTATGGTTGGCCCATGAATGCCTTCCAGTTCGGCCCTGCCTTCCTCGGCATAGCGCTCACCGCGCTGCAGGGCAGCTTTGCTGAACGATTGAATCCAGTTCGGATAGGCGTTCACCATTTCGGCGGCATCGTCCTTCATGGGCTTACTGCTCCATCATCTCCGGGTCCATCACCGGCATTTTCGGCGTGCCTGGTGGGGTCACCTTCAGCAGCACCGCCAGGTGCCCGCCGTCGAGAAAGGTCAGCTGGCCGCCCTTGACGTTGCTGTTGCTTTGCCTGAACTGCTCGCTTTGCAGCACGTTGCCGTTGCCATCCAGCTGGTTGACCCAGAAGTTGGCCTCGACGGTGATGAAGCGGCCTTCAGCGATGCTCAGGTTGCCTTCGATAGGGAAGTGCCCGAACTGTTCGGTGCCTTCGCCCAGGGCGATGCGGCTGGGTTCGCTGCCCACCTGCTGTTGCCAGGCCTTGTGCATCAGCACCGTGTAGTCGGCGGTGGCTTCCAGGCGGGTGGCTTCATCTTCAAGTGCTGGGGGGCGCTCGGCCTCTTTCGCCAGGCGTGGGGCGCCAGCGCTCCAGTCTTCGGGGGCGAACGGGCTGGTGAAGGCGGGCACGCTGTTCTGCCGCACCAGAATCATTTCTACCTGATACAGGCCTTCGGCGAAGGCCGCTGGGGCGAACAGCGCCAGCAGCAGGGTCAGGCAACGGATGGCACGCATGAGTCTTCCTTAGGCAGGCTGTGGGGTCAGGCGCTCGAACAGCGCCTCCAGGGTATTGAAACGTTCGTCGGGGCGTTCCATCGGTACCAGGAAGCGGAACTGGGTGGCGCCTTCGAACTTGTAGCGTTTGGGTTGACCCTGGATCAGCTTGATCAGGGTCAGTGGGTCGACCGGTGTTTCGGCTTCGAACTCGAGCTTGCCACCGTTGGGCCCCGCATCGACTTTCTTGATGCCGAGCTTTTCCGCGTGCAGCTTGAGTGACGTCAGGCGCATCAGGTTCTTGGTCGGCTCTGGCAGCAAGCCGAAGCGGTCGATCATCTCGACCTGCAAGTCCTTGAGGCCCTCCTCGTCGGCAGCCGAGGCAATGCGTTTGTACAGGATCAGGCGCGCATGCACGTCAGGCAGGTAGTCCTCGGGGATCAGTGCCGGCAGGCGCAGGTTGATCTCCGGGCCGCCACCCAGGGGTTGCTCAAGGTTCGGCTGGGTACCTTTTCGGATTGCCTTGACCGCACGTTCGAGCATTTCCATGTACAGGGTGAAGCCCACTGCCTGGATCTGCCCGCTCTGGCC
The DNA here is from genome assembly GCF_058782925.1 of Pseudomonas sp. FW305-E2. Lineage (NCBI taxonomy): Bacteria > Pseudomonadati > Pseudomonadota > Gammaproteobacteria > Pseudomonadales > Pseudomonadaceae > Pseudomonas > Pseudomonas sp. FW305-E2. The sequence continues at coordinate 36,367 of NZ_JBYSYE010000046.1, forward strand.
TTCGCCCAGCAGCTCGCCGGCACCGCGGATTTCCAGGTCGTTGGTGGCCAGCACAAAGCCTGCGCCAAGGTCTTGCGTGTTGGCGATCGCCTCCAGGCGCTTTTCGGCGTCGGCGCTCACCTTCTGACGGGTAGGTGTGAGCAGGTAGGCGTAGGCCTGGTGGTGACTACGGCCAACCCGGCCACGCAGCTGGTGCAGCTGGGCCAGGCCGAACTTGTCGGCGCGCTCGATGACGATCGTGTTGGCGCTGGGCACGTCGATACCGGTTTCGATAATGGTCGAGGCCACCAGCACGTTGAAACGCTTGTGGTAGAAATCGCTCATCACCTGTTCCAGCTCGCGTTCGCGCATTTGCCCGTGGCCGATGCCGATGCGTGCCTCGGGCACCAGCTCGGCAAGGTCGGCGGCGCATTTTTCGATGGTTTTCACATCGTTGTGCAGGTAATACACCTGGCCACCGCGCAACAGTTCGCGCAGCAGCGCCTCCTTGACCGTGCTCTTGTTCTGTTCCATGACGAAGGTGCGCACCGACAGGCGGCGTGCTGGCGGCGTGGCGATGATCGACAGGTCGCGCATGCCCGCCACCGCCATGTTCAGCGTGCGCGGAATCGGCGTGGCGGTCAGGGTGAGGATATCGACCTCGCTGCGCAGCGCCTTCAGCTGTTCTTTCTGGCGCACGCCAAAGCGGTGCTCTTCATCGATGATGGCCAGGCCCAGGTCTTTGAAGCGTACGTCGTCCTGCAGCAGCTTGTGGGTGCCGATGAGAATGTCGATCTTGCCTTCGGCAAGGTCCGCGGCGGCGGCGGCCACTTCTTTGGCCGATTTGAAGCGGCTCATCACTTCCACGGTCACGGGCCAGTCGGCAAAGCGGTCGCGGAAGCTGTTGTAATGCTGCTGGGCAAGCAGGGTGGTGGGCACCAGTACGGCCACCTGGCGGCCACTGTGCACGGCGATGAACGCCGCGCGCATGGCCACTTCGGTCTTGCCGAAGCCCACGTCGCCGCAGACCAGGCGGTCCATTGGCTTGGGTGCCAGCATGTCGGCGCGCACGGCCTCGATGGCGGCCTGCTGGTCCGGGGTTTCCTCGAACGGGAAGCCGGCGCTGAAAGTGGCGTAGTCGGCGGACGGGTCGGCAAACGCGTAGCCCTTGCGCGCGGCGCGGCGGGCATAGATGTCGAGCAGTTCGGCGGCCACGTCGCGGACCTGTTCGGCGGCCTTGCGCTTGGCTTTCTGCCAGGCCTCCGAACCCAGCCGGTGCAACGGAGCCAGGGCGTCGTCGCTGCCGGTGTAGCGGGCGATCAGGTGCAGGTTGGCCACCGGCACATACAGCTTGGCGTTCTCGGCGTATTCCAGCGTCAGGAATTCGGCGGCCTGGCCGTCGATTTCCAGCGTGGCCAGGCCCAGGTAGCGCCCGACGCCATGGTCGATGTGCACCACCGGCGCACCTTCGCGCAGCTCGGTGAGGTTCTTGATGACCGCGTCGTTGGCGGTTTCGCCGCGCTTGTCACGGCGCCGGCGCTGCATCACTCGCTGGCCGAACAGTGGGCTTTCGGCAATCAGGGCCAGCCCTGGATCGTCCAGCAGCAGGCCGTCGTCCAGCGGGGCGATGGTGATCGCCAGGCGCTCGGCACCGGTAATGAAATCGTCCCAGCCTTCGACGGTATGCGGGCGCAGCTTCAGCCGTTCGAGCAGTTCCAGCAGCACTTCCCGGCGGCCCGCTGATTCGGCGGTGAAGAGCACGCGGCCGGGGAACTGGTCGAGGAAGTTGGCCAGCTCGGCCAGCGGCTGGTTGGCCTTGGCCTCGATGGCCAGGTTGGGCAGGGCGCGCGCCGGGAAGCGCTCGCGGCCCACGCCAGGCTCCAGCGCTTCGCTGCTGACCACCACCCGGGGCCACTGCTTGAGCCGGGCGAAGCAATCTTCCACCGGCAGGAACAGCTCGGCCGGCGGCAACAGCGGCCGGCTGAGGTCGCCGCGGCGGTCTTCATAGCGCCCGCGCACGTCGTTCCAGAAGTGCTCGGCGGCCTGTTCCACACCGGGTAGCGAGAACACCTGGGTGTCGGTCGGCAGGTAGTCGAACAGGGTCGAGGTTTCTTCGAAGAACAGCGGCAGGTAGTACTCGATACCGGCGGGGATGATGCCGCTGGCCAGGTCCTGGAAGATTGCACTGCGGCGGAAGTCGACGTCGAAGCGCTCGCGAAAGCGTGCCTTGAAGCGGGTCACTTCTTCCTTCTGCATCGGGAATTCGCGTGCCGGCAGCAGGCGCACCGAATCCACCTTGTCGATCGAGCGCTGGGTCTCGGGGTCGAAGGTGCGCAGCGTTTCGATCTCGTTATCGAACAGGTCGATGCGATAGGGCAGTTTGCTGCCCATCGGGAACAGGTCGATCAGCGCGCCGCGCACGGCGAACTCGCCATGCTCGTAGACGGTGTCGACACAACGGTAGCCGCTGGCCTCCAGGCGCAGGCGCATCTGTTCCACGTCGATCGTCTGGCCCACATCCAGCACCAGGCTGCTGCCCAGCAGAAAACGCGTGGGTGCCAGGCGGTGCAGGGCGGTGGTGATCGGCACCACGAGGATGCCGTGGCTCAGCTCCGGCAGGCGGTACAGGCTGGCGATGCGCTGGGAGATGATGTCCTGGTGCGGCGAGAACAGGTCGTAGGGCAGGGTTTCCCAATCGGGGAACGGCAGCACTGGCAGGTCTGGGGCAAAGAAGCGCAGCTCCTGCTCCAGACGGTCGGCGGCCTGGCTGTCGGCCGTCAGCAGCAGGGTGAAGCGGCCAGCGCTGCTGGCGGCTTCGGCGATGGCAAGGCTGAGGGCGGCACCGGGCAGGTTGCCCCAGGTTTGTTTGCCGGCCGTGGCCGACATTTGCGGTAGGCGCAGAACTGACACGGGAGATTGCACTCCAAGCGTTGCGGCAAAGAGACCGATTGTACCGGTGACAGTGCCGGCTGTCAGGCTCGAAAGGGCATGAACGCTGGCTTGCGTCACTGTGACAGGCACTCATTGCCGGTTCCGCGTTGGGGCGTCATAATGTAGCCCCTTTTTTCTGTCCCTACATGTGGAAGGTTCCCGTGACTCAGAAGCCCGACCAGTGTCTTGGTGAGTGGATTGATCGTGAAGCCCTGGCTGAAGCGATGATCCCGCTTATCGGTCAGCTCTACCGCAATAACAATGTGGTGAGCTCGATTTATGGCCGCAGCCTGATCAACCGTTCGGTTATCTCGATCCTCAAGGCGCACCGCTTTGCGCGCCACCGCCAAACCGACGAAACCGAACTGTCCGTCCACGAGACATTCCCCCTGCTCAAGGCCATGAGCGAGCTGAAACTGGGCGCCGCATCGGTCGACCTGGGCAAGCTGGCCAACAAGTTCAAGCAGGAAGGCAATGGCCGCACTGCCGAGCAGTTCGTCCGTGAAGAGCTGGCCGACGTGGTCGGTCAGCAGAACGCTTCGGCGCGCAAAGGCACCGACGTTGTCCTGTACGGCTTCGGTCGCATCGGCCGCCTGCTGGCGCGCATCCTGATCGAGAAGACCGGTGGTGGTGACGGCCTGCGTCTGCGTGCCATCGTCGTGCGCAAAGGCGCCGAAAACGACCTGGTCAAGCGTGCCAGCCTGCTGCGCCGTGACTCGGTGCACGGCCCGTTCGATGGCACCATCACCATCGACGAAGCCAACAACACCATCACCGCCAACGGCAACCTGATCCAGGTTATCTACGCCAAGAGCCCGAGCGAAGTCGACTACACCCAGTACGGCATCGACAATGCGCTCATCGTCGACAACACCGGCGTATGGCGTGACGCCGACGGCCTGGGCCAGCACCTGGCCTGCCCGGGTGCTGCCCGCGTGATCCTCACCGCACCTGGCAAGGGCGCGCTGAAGAACATCGTGCACGGTATCAACCACGGTGACATCACTGCCGATGACAAGATCATCTCGGCGGCCTCCTGCACCACCAACGCCATCGTGCCGGTGCTCAAGGCCATCAACGACCAGTACGGCATCGTCAACGGCCACGTCGAAACCGTTCACTCGTTCACCAACGACCAGAACCTGATCGACAACTTCCACAAGGGCAGCCGCCGTGGCCGTGCCGCGCCGCTGAACATGGTAATCACCGAAACCGGCGCCGCCACCGCTGCTGCCAAGGCACTGCCAGTGCTGAAGGGCAAGCTGACCGGCAACGCGATTCGTGTTCCGACGCCGAACGTTTCGATGGCCATCCTGAACCTGAATCTGGAAAAGGCCACCACCCGCGACGAGATCAACGAGTACCTGCGCCAGACCGCCATGCACTCGGAGCTGCACAAGCAGATCGACTACGTGGCTTCGCAGGAAGTGGTTTCGACCGACTTCGTCGGCTCGCGCCATGCCGGTGTGGTTGACGCAGAGGCGACCATCGCCAACGACAACCGCGTTGTTCTGTACGTCTGGTACGACAACGAATTTGGTTATAGCTGCCAGGTGGTTCGTGTGATGGAAGACATGGCCGGTGTGAACCCGCCAGCGTTTCCACGCTGATTCGCTTGTAAGGCAATGAAAAAACGGGAACCTTCGGGTTCCCGTTTTTTTATTCTGAATGTGTGTTGTCAGTGCCGGCCCTTTCGCGGGTAAACCCGCGCCTACAGGATTATCGCTGCCCCTGTAGGCGCGGGTTTACC
>NZ_JBYSYE010000047.1:0-36492 GCF_058782925.1 Pseudomonas sp. FW305-E2
ACCGCGCTGCAGGCCCCATCCTGGGGCCCAGCGCTTGACGGGCATCCATGCCCGTCACCTCCCTTCGCAAGCCCTGCACTCGGCCTCCTGAAGTCGCAATCTGCGTCGCCTGAACTATCGCGCGCTTAGAAGCAACAGCAAAAGCAGAAACAGAAACAGAAACAGAAACAGAAACAGAAACAGAAACAGAAACAGAACGACGTGCTGGCCTCAGCGTGGCTTCAAGTCGAGCCGCCGCAGGTGGCAGGTTACTTCTTCACGGTCGTGGTACAGCTGCTTGCAGGCAATCGACACCCTGATCTTGCGTGCCTTGAATGTTGCCTCCATACGGTCGAGCAGGCGCCGTACTTCGGCATAACGCTGCTTCATCGGCAACTTCAGGTTGACCACCGCCTCGCGGCACAGCCCCTCACCCAGCCAGGTTTCAATCAGCGAGGTGGTACGCGCCGGCTTCTCGACGATATCGCACACCATCCAGTCTACCGGCTGCTTCGGCTGCCAGGTAAACCCATCGGCCATCAAGTGCTGGACCAGGCCTGTGTCCATCAGGCTTTCGGCCATCGGCCCGTTATCGATGGCTGTCACCAGCATGCCACGGCGCACCAGCTGGTAGGTCCAGCCACCCGGTGAGGCTCCCAGGTCGACGCCGGTCATGTCATCCCCCAGGCGCTGCTCCCACTGCTCACGCGGAATGAACTGGTGCCAGGCCTCTTCCAGCTTGAGTGTCGAACGGCTAGGTGCCTCGCGAGGAAACTTCAGGCGCGGGATGCCCATGGGCCACAAGGCGCTGTTGCTGGCCGATGCCACGCCGACAAATACCCGCCGGCCGCTGATGAAGGTCAGCAGCAAGCGTGGGCGACCGGGGTCGTCGACCAGGCGGCCGGCCTTCTCCAGGGCCTTGCGCAACGGCACTTCGAACTTTCGGCAGAAGGTGGACAATTCCTTGCCTTCGTTGCTGTCCAGCACCTCCAGCCAAAGGCTGCCGAACACCGGGAAATCGGCCAACTGCGCCAGCAACACACTGATGCGGTCACTTTCCGGCAGTTCAACGTAACCGCCACGTGCCCACTGCCGCGGGAAAATCAGCTGGTTGAAACGCAGTTCCCCCATCAAGCGCTCGGCACCGCCCTCCTCGCTACAGACAAACTCGGCACTGGCACTTTGCGGCTTGCCTTTGGCATAGCCGGCAACACCCAGGCGGGCGGCATGTTCGCTGATTTCGGCGCAAACCTCGCCCTCGAAACCGGGCCGGCAATGCATGAACAGGGTATTCATCTCTCACTCCACGACGGCTGGCGCACCACAGGCGCCGGCAGGGCGGCGATGATAAAGGAAGTTCGGAACCTGCGACACGCCCCGCCGGTCCAGAAAAGGGTCAGGTAGCGTAAACCGGTCTAACCTGACCATTCAGCCAGGTCCGTGCCGTGCGGACCGATACAGAGCGGTGCTGCCGGCAAACCGTGAATATTTGCCGGGCACCGGTGCAGAAGGAGTTGGCAATGCCCTCGCTCGATAGCCTGAACACCCTCAAGCCCCTCAAGGTCGGCGACCAGACCTACCACTACTTCAGCCTCACCGAGGCCGCCCGCCAGCTGGGTGACCTGCAGCGCCTGCCCATGTCGCTGAAAGTGCTGCTGGAAAATCTGCTGCGCTGGGAGGATGGCGCGACCGTCACCGGCGACGACTTGCGCGCCATTGTCCAATGGCTTGGCGAACGCCGCTCGGACCGCGAGATCCAGTACCGCCCGGCGCGGGTGTTGATGCAGGACTTCACCGGTGTGCCCGCCGTGGTCGACCTGGCGGCCATGCGCGCCGCCATGGCCAAGGCTGGCGGCGACCCGCAACGGATCAACCCGCTGTCACCGGTCGACCTGGTGATCGATCACTCGGTAATGGTCGACCGCTACGGCACGCCGCAAGCCTTTGCCGAAAACGTCGACATCGAAATGCAGCGCAATGGCGAGCGCTATGCCTTTCTGCGTTGGGGCCAGAGCGCCTTCGACAACTTCCGCGTGGTCCCCCCGGGCACCGGCATTTGCCACCAGGTCAACCTGGAATACCTGGGCCGCACGGTGTGGACCCGGGAGGCCGACGGCCGCACTTATGCCTTCCCCGATACCTTGGTGGGCACAGACTCGCACACCACCATGATCAACGGCCTGGGCGTACTCGGCTGGGGTGTCGGCGGCATCGAAGCGGAAGCGGCCATGCTCGGCCAGCCGGTATCGATGCTGATTCCCGAAGTGATCGGCTTCAAGCTGACCGGCAAGCTGCGGGAGGGCATCACTGCCACTGACCTGGTGCTGACCGTGACACAGATGCTGCGCAAGAAAGGCGTGGTGGGCAAGTTCGTCGAATTCTACGGCGACGGTCTGGCCGAGTTGCCCCTGGCCGACCGCGCGACCATCGCCAACATGGCACCGGAATACGGCGCCACCTGTGGTTTCTTCCCGGTCGACCAGGTCACCTTGGACTATCTGCGCCTTTCGGGCCGCCCCGAAGCGACCGTGCAGTTGGTCGAACAGTACTGCAAGGCGCAGGGCATGTGGCGCCTGCCCGGCCAGGAGCCGTTATTCAGCGACATGCTGGCCCTGGACATGGACGACGTCGAAGCCAGCCTGGCCGGGCCCAAACGGCCGCAGGACCGCGTAGCGCTGGGCCAGGTCAGTCAAGCCTTCGACCACTTCATCGAGCTGCAGCCCAAGCCGCTGGCCAAAGAAGTTGGCCGCCTGGAAAGCGAAGGTGGCGGCGGTGTGGCAGTGGGCAACGCCGACCAGACCGGCGCAGTCGACTACAGCCATCAGGGCCAGACCCACACCCTGCGCGATGGCGCCGTGGTGATTGCCGCGATCACCTCATGTACCAACACGTCCAACCCCAGCGTGATGATGGCTGCCGGGCTGGTGGCAAAAAAAGCACTGGAGAAAGGCCTGCAACGCAAACCTTGGGTCAAGAGCTCGCTGGCGCCAGGCTCCAAGGTAGTCACCGACTACTTCAAGGCAGCCGGACTCACGCCTTACCTCGACCAACTGGGTTTTGATCTGGTCGGCTATGGCTGCACCACCTGTATCGGCAACTCCGGCCCGCTGGACGAGGCGATCGAAAACGCCATTGGCAGCGCCGACCTGACCGTGGCTTCGGTGCTATCGGGCAACCGCAACTTCGAGGGCCGCGTGCACCCACTGGTCAAGACCAACTGGCTGGCCTCGCCCCCGCTGGTGGTGGCCTACGCCCTGGCCGGCAGCGTGCGCCTGGACCTGACGCGCGACCCGCTGGGCTCAGGCAAGGACGGCCAACCGGTCTACCTGCGTGATATCTGGCCGACCCAGCAGGAAATTGCCGAGGCCGTGGCCAAGGTCGATACGGCGATGTTCCATAAGGAATACGCCGAAGTGTTCGCCGGTGATGCGCAATGGCAGGCCATTGAGGTGCCACAGGCCGCCACCTACGAGTGGCAGGCTGACTCCACCTACATCCAGCACCCACCGTTCTTCGACGGCATCGGCGGGCCGCCGCCACAGATCGCCAATATTCACGGCGCACGGGTGCTGGCGCTGCTGGGCGACTCAGTGACCACCGACCACATTTCCCCCGCGGGCAACATCAAGACCGACAGCCCGGCCGGGCGCTATCTGCGGGAACAGGGTGTGGAGCCTCGCGACTTCAACTCCTACGGTTCGCGGCGTGGCAACCACGAAGTGATGATGCGCGGCACCTTCGCCAACATCCGTATCCGCAACGAAATGCTGGCAGGTGAAGAAGGCGGCAACACCTTGCATGTGCCCACTGGCGAGAAGCTGTCGATCTACGACGCGGCCATGCGTTACCAGCAGGAGGGCACCCCGCTGCTGGTGATTGCCGGCCAGGAGTACGGTACCGGCTCGAGCCGCGACTGGGCAGCCAAGGGTACCAACCTGCTGGGGGTCAAGGCCGTGCTGGCAGAAAGCTTCGAGCGTATTCACCGCTCCAACCTGGTGGGCATGGGCGTGTTGCCGCTGCAATTCAAGGCCGGGCACAACCGCAAACAGCTGGGGCTGACCGGCAAGGAACAGATCGATGTACTGGGGCTGGACGGCGCACATATTCGCCCCGGCATGAGCCTGCCCTTGCGCATTACCCGTGAGGATGGGCAGCAGGAACAGATCGAGGTGCTATGCCGGATTGATACCCTGAACGAGGTGGAGTACTTCAAGGCCGGGGGGATTCTGCACTATGTGTTGCGCCAGATGATCGCCGGTTGAGACGGAGCGTCTGGCCGTAGATTTGTTCTGTTCTCGAGACCGAGCGCTGCGCAGGCGGCGCTCGGTCTAATACGCGCCTATGCCCCAAAGCCTTACGCTTCCAAGTCCCCCGCGTCAGCACTGGCCCTTGGCCATCCATTCGGTCATCATCTGACTTACCCGTCATTGAGTGCAATCAATGAACCAAATATCCATTCAATAAAGCCAGCGGCTTGCCGATACCTGTCGAAAGCCCTGCGGACTATCACCCATGCGTAACAACCAGCCGATTACCCAGAGAGAACGGACTTTCCCTGCCCAGCAGCGGTTGATCTCCACTACCAACGCCAAGGGTGTGGTCACCTACTGCAACGATGCCTTTATCGAAATCAGTGGATTCACCCGCGAGGAGCTGACTGGCGCACCGCACAACCTGGTGCGTCACCCCGACGTACCGCCTGCCGTGTTTGCCCATATGTGGCAGACCCTCAAGCAGGGCCAGCCGTGGATGGGCATCGTCAAGAACCGCTGCAAGTCCGGTGACCATTACTGGGTCAACGCCTATGTCACACCCATCTTCGATAACAACCAGGTTGTCGGCTTCGAGTCGGTGCGGGTCAAGCCCACCGCCGAGCAGATCCGCCGTGCCGAGGCCCTGTATCAGCGCATCAACCAGGGCAAGCCACCGGTACCGCGCCGCGACAAGTGGCTGCCAGTGCTGCAGGACTGGCTACCGTTCATCCTGATCAGCCAGGTGGGCTTCCTGATCGGCAACTGGCTGGGTCATTCCTGGGGCTTTGCCTTGGCCGCTGGGCTTTCGGTACCACTGGGCCTGCTCGGCCTGAGCTGGCAGCAGCGCGGCCTCAAGCGCCTGCTGCGCCTGGCCGAGCAAACCACTTCCGACCCCCTGATCGCGCAGATGTACACCGACAGCCGTGGCGTGCAGGCGCGCCTGGAAATGGCCATGCTCAGCCAGGACGCACGCATGAAAACCTGCCTGACCCGCCTACAAGACAGTGCCGAACACCTGAGCGACCAGGCACGCCAGTCCGATGCCTTGGCGCACAAGAGCTCTACGGGGCTGGAGCGCCAGCGGGTGGAGACCGAGCAAGTCGCCGCTGCGGTAAACCAGATGGCCGCCACCACTCAGGAAGTGGCCAACCATGTGCAGCGCACCGCCGATGCCACCCAGGAAGCCAACCGCCTGACCAGCCAGGGCCGGCAGATTGCCGGAGAAACCCGCGAGGCCATCGAACGTCTGTCGGCGGCAGTGGGCGAGACCGGCCAGACGGTTACGCAACTGGCCAAGGACAGTGACGAGATTGGTGGCGTGGTCGACGTGATCAAGGGCATCGCCGACCAGACCAACCTGCTGGCACTGAACGCAGCCATTGAAGCAGCGCGCGCCGGTGAAATGGGCCGTGGTTTTGCCGTGGTGGCTGATGAAGTGCGTCAGTTGGCCCAGCGCACCGCCGAATCCACCGGGCAGATCCACGGCCTGATCGCCAAGCTGCAACAGACCGCCAGTAACGCAGTGCTGACCATGGAAACCGGCCACCGCCAGGCACAGGAAGGCGTCGACCGGGTAATGCAGGCCGATGAGGCGTTGGTAGGCATCAGCGAAGCGGTAGCCAATATCACCGACATGGCCACCCAGATTGCTGCTGCAACCGAAGAGCAGACCGCAGTGGCTGACGAGATCAGCCGCAACATCAGCACCATTGCCGAACTGGCCGACCAGACCGCCGAACAGGCGCAGCACTCGGCACTGCTGAGCGAAGAACTGACCAGCACGGCGGGCAGCCAGTATTCGCTGGTGGAGCGCTTCAACCGCTGAAGCTCGAGACTTCCGCTGGGGGTGACACCGGCTCTGCCGGTGTTCGCGGGTAAACCCGCTCCTACAGCGGCCTGTGTTCAACCACCGAGGTGCGTCCGCCACCGATCTGTGCCGAACCACCGATGCGTGCGTAGGAGCGGGTTTACCCGCGAATACGGTAGCGGCGGCAACGGTGAACGGCGGGTGGAAATTGGCCAGCAGGCCCGGCCCTTTCGCAGGTGAACCCGCTTGCTGTGTTACCAGTCCAACCGCAAGCGGCTCTCGAAGTAGCGCTCTTCGCCACTCAGCGGGTCCTCGAAACGCAGGCTCTGCGCCAACAGTTTCAGCGGCCGCTGGTAGTCATCCTCTTCATTGAGCAACTGCGGATAGAACGGGTCATTGCTGATCCCTGCCCCCAAGGCCGCCATGTGCACACGCAACTGATGGGTCTTGCCAGTCACGGGCGATAGCCCATAGCGCCATCGCTCACCGTTCTTCTCCAGCACCTCGGCCAGGGTTTCACTGTTGGCCTCACCCTCCACCTCATGCATGCGGAAAAATGGCTCGCCATGCACCAGGCGGCTTTTGTGCACCAGCGGAAATGTATGCTGCGGCATGGCAGCGGCAATGGCCTGGTAACGCTTGTCGATACGCCGCTCGGGGAACAGCCGCTGGTAGGCGCTGCGGCTGTGCGGGTTGGCGGAAAACAGCACGAGCCCAGCGGTGTGCCGGTCGATGCGGTGCAACGGCACCAGGTGCGGATTGTCCAGACGACGGATCAGGCGGCGCAACAAGGTCTGCTCGACGTATTCACCCGTCGGCGTCACCGGCAGGAAATGCGGTTTATCGGCCACCACCAGGTGCTCGTCCACATGCAGCACCACCTCCTGCACCGGAATCGGCCGTTCGTTCGGCACTTCGCGGAAGTAATGCAAACGCATGCCACGCTTGTAAGGCAGGTCGGCGGCAACTGCGTGCCCGTTGGCATCCAGCACCCGGCCACGGGCAAAGCGGTCAAGCCACTGGGCGCGGTCGATGGCCTTGAAATGGTCACACAAGCAATCGAGCACCGTCACCCAGTTACCAGGTGGCAGGCACACCGTACTGGCTTGCTGGCGGGCGGGGTCGAAAGGCGTGGTCATGGCTGGGCTCGAGACGTTCATGGCCGCGCATTATCGCCCAAGCCCGCCCCCTCAACCAGCCTGGGCCATCGCCTCGCAGCGCTCCTTCAGCCAGCGCAGTACCTGCACCGGCTCCCAGCGGCCAGGGTCGTAGAGTGCATAGAGCAACCCCTCATAACCCACCACATCCAGCCCTCGGTGGTAACCGGCCCGCTGGAACAAGGCCTCGATCTCGGCGAAGCAGGTATTGAAGTGGACTTTGCCGAACGGCGTGCAGTCGCCCGTCACCAGGCCTTCGAGGCGCAGTTCCAGAACGGCGTCAGCCACCCGATCCACGGGCATGCGGTTGACGCTGTACTTGAGTTGCTCGACATTGAGCATGGCTTCACCTCGATACTGTATTTATATACAGCATACGAACATCCCCTTGCTGCCGTCAATGCGCTTCATTGCAGCCCCGCCAGGTAGCCGCTGCCTTTACGCAGGGTCAGCACCTGCCTGCGCGGCGTGCCGCGCGTCACCGACAGGTGCACCCATTTATCGAATTCCAGGATCAGCTGATCGAAGGGCACCGTACTTTCGCTGACTCGCCGAACGGTCTCGCGCGGGCTGACCTCGATCACCGTGAAGTCCGCCGCCAGCCCTTGCACGTGCTGGCTATCGGAGGCGCCACCGATCAACCGATTGACCCTTTCACTGCGATACCCGCTGCTGATGATGATGGGCGCGTCGAACAATGCACGTACCTGTTCCAGCGCACAGCACAGCAATTGCAGGTTGGCCCTGGCTTCGAGGGGCGGTGCATTATCGAACCCTTCGCGGGCGGCGAGCTGGGAAACGGTCATTTCATCGAAGGTGAAATGTGGAGTGATGAACATGGCGAGCTATTCCGATGATGGAGAAGGTTACCGGCGACGGTGCGCCTCCACCGGATCATCAGCTCGCTTCACAGATCATGGAGCAGGGTTGCAACTCCTCTGCAGCCATCATTGCCCAAGAAAGGCCACCACTTGCTCGGTATCGAACGGCCAGTGCAACTCGGCGCCGTTGTCACAGCGCCGCAGCACCGGAATGATCAGGCCATAACGTTCGAACAAAAGCTCGCTCTCGGCGATATCGACCAGCTCTACCAGCAGGCCATGATCGACGAGAGGCATCAACACAGCCTCGGCCACTTCGCAGAGGTGGCAGCCGAGGGTGCCGAACAGTTGACATTCAGGCAGCATGTGGCAGGTCCCGGGTTGGCATACACAGAAGCCTATTCTAGGCGCGCCACGCCCACCCTGCATCTGACCTGGCTCAATCCTGGCTGGTAGCACCGATCCGGTGCAGCGACAGGTCCGCGCCTTGGAACTCCTGCTCATGGCTCAAGCGCAGGCCATGCAACGCACGAATGGCTCCGTACACGGCAAAGCCACCGGCCAAGGCCACCAGCACGCCCATCAGGCTGCCCAGCAACTGGCTGACCAGGCTGACACCGCCCATGCCGCCCAGCGCCACCTGGCCGAACACGCCACAGGCGATGCCACCCCACACGCCACACAGGCCATGCAACGGCCACACACCCAGGACATCGTCGATTTTCCAGCGATTTTGCGCGGCGGTGAAGGTCCAGACAAAGAGCGCCCCCGCCACCAGGCCGGTGACCAGCGCTCCAACCGGGTGCATCAGATCGGAACCTGCGCAAATCGCCACCAGCCCGGCCAGCGGGCCGTTATGCAGAAAGCCCGGGTCGTTGCGCCCGGCCAGCAACGCCGACAGGGTGCCACCCACCATCGCCATCAGCGAGTTGATCGCCACCAGGCCGCTGACGCCCTGCAAGGTCTGGGCACTCATGACGTTGAAGCCAAACCAGCCGATGATGAGGATCCACGAGCCCAACGCCAGAAAGGGAATGCTCGACGGCGCAAACGCCACCAATCGGCCCTCGCGGTAGCGCCCACGGCGCGCCCCCAGCAGCAGCACCGCCGCCAGCGCCAGCCAGCCCCCCATGGCGTGTACCACCACAGACCCGGCAAAGTCGTGGAACGGTGCGCCGAAGCGTGCCTGCAGCCAAGCCTGCACGCCCAGGTTGCCGTTCCACACCACGCCCTCGAAGAACGGATAGACGAACGCCACGATCAACGCCGTGGCGCACAACTGCGGCACGAACCGCGCCCGCTCGGCAATGCCCCCGGAGATGATCGCCGGAATCGCCGCCGCAAAGGTCAGCAGGAAGAAGCACTTGACCAGCGCATAGCCATGGTCGACAGCCAGTGTTGTCGCCGGCTGGAAGAAGTTGACTCCGTAGGCGATCCAGTAGCCTATAAAGAAGTAGACCAGCGCCGAGATGGCAAAGTCGCTGAGGATCTTCGACAAGGCGTTGACCTGGTTCTTGTGGCGCACCGTGCCCACTTCAAGGAACGCGAAGCCGGCATGCATGGCCAGCACCAGAATGGCGCCCATGAGAATGAACAGGGTGTTGGAACCGTGGACCAGAGAGTCCATAGCGCTGTGCATGTTTTCCATGAAATAGGCAGACCTGCTGAAAAAGGCACCAGGACAGTTCAAGAACCTGCATCCCTGCACCGAATCGGTGCCAGCCCCTACCCTGTTCAGGTGAGCGGGGTGAAGCCTGCGTGGTTTTTTCTTGGGTTTGTCGTGGATTGGGTTAAGGTTTATCGGTATCCGCTGCGCGGGCGCCCTGAATCGGCGCAAAACCGGTTACAGGCGCTCCGCAACGTGGCAAAAACTTAGCAAGGCCCATACCAGCAGCCGCACTTGAACCTTCCATGCGTGCTGTCACTCGAACTACCAACACTCATCGACAGGGAGAGACCCATGGCCAGCAAATCGGCAAAGAATGCACAAGAGATATTGATGGCTGACTTCCAGGCCTTGGTGCGCGACACCGAGAAGCTGCTGGCCGACACCGCCAACCTGGCCGGCGACCAGGCCGACGAACTGCGCGAGCAGATTCACGAGCGCCTGGCCCAGGCCCGCGAAACCCTGCAACTGACCCAGGACTCGGTGCGTGAACGCAGTCAGGCAGCGCTTGGCAGCGCCGAGCAGTACGTGCAGGAAAACCCGTGGCGGGCAATCGGCATCGCGGCCGGCGTCGGCCTGTTGATCGGTCTGCTGGCCAACCGGCGCTAAGGGGAACCCATGGAGAATGACGCCAACGGCACCGGCGCTTCGGGCAAGCGCCTGGGCGCGGCCATGCTGGGGCTGCTGCACAGTCACATCGAACTGTTCGGTATCGAGTTGCAGGAGCAGAAGGGCCGTACCTTGAGCCTGCTGCTGTTCGCCGGCCTGGCGCTGGTGTTCGCCCTGCTGCTGCTGACCGCGCTGTCCGGGCTGCTGCTGGTGCTGCTGTGGGACAGCTATCGACTGGCCGGTATCATTGGCCTGTGCGTGTTCTATGGCATTGCCGCCCTGTACTGCGGCGTGCGCCTGAAGGCGGCGGTGTTCGACGAATCATCGCCCTTCGGCGCCACCCTCGACGAACTTGCCAAGGACAGGGAGCGCCTGTTGCCATGAGCCTGCCAGAACTGCCAAACACGCGTAACCCGCGCGAACTGCGCAAGGCGCTGCTGCGCCTGCGCATGGAGATGCACCGCCAGGAAATCCGTCATGAGTCCGGTCAGTTGCTTGAACCGCTGCGCCGCGTGCGCGGCATGGGCAGCTCGCTACATGAAGGCCTGGGTATCAAGCATGCGCCACTGTGGGGCATCGGCGCTGTGGTGGCGCTGGGCTTTCTCACCGGCAAAGGCGTACGCAGCGGCAACCTGACGCGCCTGGTACGGTTGGGCAGCACCCTGCTGCCGCTGGTACGCCTCTACCTGCAAGGCGGCCGCCGCCCCTGACGCTCGCCCCGGCAGAAGCAGCCTTGTGTTGCGAAGAGGCCCGTACGATCGATACGAATGCATCAAAGGGCCGGCCTCTTCTTCGCAGCACACGGCGCTTCCTGCAGGGTATGCTGCTGCCTTCGAACGACAGGAGACCGCGCCTTGGACTGGCACACCTTGCTTACCCGCGAACGGCTGGGCAAAGCCCTGTACAGCGCCGATGAACTCGGGCGCAGCCCCTTCCACAAAGACCACGACCGCATCATTTTCTCCGGTGCCTTCCGCCGCCTCGGCCGCAAGACCCAGGTGCATCCGGTGTCGAGCAACGACCATATCCATACGCGCCTGACTCATTCGCTGGAAGTCAGCTGCGTCGGCCGCTCGCTGGGGATGCGCGTCGGCGAGACCCTGCGTGATAACCTGCCGGACTGGTGCGCCCCCAGTGACCTGGGGATGATCGTGCAGTCTGCCTGCCTGGCCCACGACATCGGCAACCCGCCATTCGGCCACTCCGGCGAAGACGCCATTCGCCACTGGTTCCAACAGGCCGCCGGGCGTGGCTGGCTGGACGACATGAGCGATGACGAACGGGCCGACTTTCTCAACTTCGAAGGCAATGCCCAGGGCTTTCGTGTGCTCACCCAACTGGAATACCACCAGTTCGATGGGGGGACCCGCCTGACCTATGCCACCCTCGGCACTTACCTCAAGTACCCGTGGAGCGCCCGCCATGCCGACGCCCTGGGCTACAAGAAGCACAAGTTCGGCAGCTATCAGAGCGAACTGCCCCTGCTCGAACAGATCGCCCGCAAGCTCGGCCTGCCGCAGCTGGAACACCAGCGCTGGGCGCGCCACCCACTGGTGTATCTGATGGAGGCTGCCGATGACATCTGCTACGCGCTGATCGACCTGGAAGACGGCCTGGAAATGGAGCTGCTGCAATACGCAGAAGTCGAAGCGCTGTTGCTTGACCTGGTCGGCGAAGACCTGCCAGAAACCTACCGCCAGCTCGGCCCACGCGATTCTCGTCGGCGCAAACTGGCAATACTGCGCGGCAAGGCCATCGAACACCTGACCAACGCCGCCGCCCACGCCTTCGTCGAGCAGCAGCAGGCGTTGCTGGCCGGGCAACTGCCGGGCGACCTGGTGGAACACATGCATGGCCCAGCCAAACGCTGTGTACTGCAAGCCAAGGACATGGCACGCAACAAAATCTTCCAGGACAAGCGCAAGACCCTGCACGAAATCGGCGCCTACACCACCCTGGAGATTCTGCTGAACACGTTCTGCGGTGCGGCCCTCGAGCAGCACGGTGGACGTACGCCATCGTTCAAGAGTCGCAGGGTGCTGGACCTGATCGGCAACAATGCGCCAGACCCACATGCCTCGTTGCACAGCGCCTTCCTGCGCATGATCGACTTCATCGCCGGCATGACCGACAGCTATGCCAGCGAAATGGCCCGGGAGATGACCGGGCGCTCCAGCCCGACCTGAAACGCGTCGGTGCAGCGCGGGCTCGGCCAGGCGCTGCACCACGCTTGCAGGAAACTTCCTACACCGAGGGTAACCACACTAAACGGCATGAATAAAAACTAATGAAAAGTTACCAAAATCGCTTTGACAGCGAGTTAACCACACCTATTCCGTAGCCCATTTTGCTTTATCTTGTAAGCCGTTTCCCATATAAGCCTAACAGCCATTCCTCGCACGCCTGACGACTTCCAACTGCGATAAGGTGCCCACTGTCACCCTCAATCGACCGCAGGGAAGTTGAACATGCATTCCATATTTATCGTTGACGACCATCCGGTGATTCGCCTGGCCGTCCGTATGCTGCTGGAAAACCAGAACTACAAGATTGTCGGCGAGTCGGACAACGGCGTAGACGCCATGCAAATGATCCGCGAGAGCAACCCCGACCTGGTCATTCTTGACATCAGCATCCCCAAGCTAGACGGCCTGGAGGTGCTGGCCCGCTTTCAGAGCATGGCCCTGCCCTTGAAGGTTCTGGTATTGACTGCACAGTCCCCGGCATTGTTTGCCGTACGTTGCATGCACTCGGGCGCAGCAGGTTATGTCTGCAAGCAGGAAGACTTGAGTGAACTGCTCAGTGCAATCAAGGCCGTACTGGCCGGTTATAACTACTTCCCCAGCCAGGCAATAAAAAACAACCAGACGACCGACAGCGACCTGCAACTTTTCCGCCAGGTAAATGACCGCGAACTGATGGTGCTTCAACTTTTCGCCCAAGGCCGCAGCAACAAGGAAATTGCCAAGGGCATGTTCCTCAGCAGCAAGACTGTCAGTACCTACAAGAAGCGCCTCATGCACAAACTGCAAGTCAATACGCTGGTCGATCTGATCGAGATGGCCAAGCGCAACGCGCTGGTCTGAACGTGGTCATGGCCCGAGCTATCAATCGCCTGCTGCTCGTCCTGCTGCTGCTCAGCGGCGCGACACAGGCTGGCCATCGCGAAGCCGCGTCCTTTACATTACTGGCGCGCTCATCGGCCCGCCCCGTCCAGCCCGTGCTCACGCCCGAACAACGGCAATGGCTCGAAGGCCAGCAGGAACTGGTACTGGGCACGTCGGCCCCCGACTATCCGCCGTTCGACATCACCGGTGGCGGCAACGACTACCAGGGCCTGACCGCCGAGTATGCAAGCCTGATCGGCATGGCCTTGCAGTTGCCAGTGAGGGTGCTGCGTTTCTCCAGCCGGCAGGCGGCGGTGGAGGCGCTCCGGCACGGGGATATTGACCTGCTGGGCAGCGCCAATGGCTACGAAGCGGCCAGTGACGGCCTGGCACTGTCGCGGCCCTATGCCGTCGACCAACCTGTACTGGTAACGCGTGAAGACGAAAAACGGGCGCTGGACATGGACCTGGCCGGCATGCGCCTGGGTATGCTCTACCACTATTTGCCCAGACAAGAAGTACTCACCGCCTACCCCAAGGCCGAGCTGCTGGCCTTTGGTTCTTCCAGCCAGGCACTGAATGCTGTCGCATTCGGCCAGGCCGACGTGTTCATCGGCGACACCATCTCCACGCACTACCAGCTCAACCGTGGTCATCTGCCCCGCCTGCGCATGGCCAACTTCGGCAAACACGAGGCCATCGGCTTCGGTTTTGCCTTGCGTCAGCAAGATACCGTGCTGCTGGACCTGGTGAACACCATCCTGGACAGGCAAAGCCCGGCCATACGCTCCAGTATCTTCAAACGCTGGAGCGCCGGCAGCGACCTGTTGCTGAGCGATCGCCAACTGCAATTGAGCGCGGCCGAGCAGCAGTGGTTGCAGAAGCATCCCGTGATGCGCGTGGCAGCCGATGACGCGGCTGCACCACTGTCCTATTTCGATGATTCGGGGCATTTCCGAGGCATCACCGCCGACCTGCTGGAACTCATTCGCCTGCGCACCGGGTTGCGTTTCGAAGTGCAGCGCGCCAGTGGCATTGCCGACATGGTCGCCCGCCTCAAGGATGGCCGGGCCGATGTCATCGCCGCACTGGCCAGCGCCGGGAAACCAGGGGACGACCTGCAAATCAGCCGCCCCTACCTCGAAAGCGCCTATGTGCTGGTCAACCACAAGGACAACAACACACTGAGTTCACTGGAGCAGTTGCAGGGGCATCGCATCGCCATTACCCGGGACAGCACCATGAACGCCATGCTGTCCCGGGACTACCCAAAGATAAGCTGGGTCGAGACCGAAAGCGCGTTCTACTCCATGGCGTTGCTCAACAGCGGGGCCGTCGATGCGGTGATCACCACCCTGATCGACGCCAACCACGCCTTGGCCAGCAACCCCGAGCTGGTCATCCGCACCTCGGTCGGCAGCGAACCCGCCAACTTCGCCATGGCCACCATTGCCCCGTCACCGGCGCTGTTGTCTATCCTCGACAAGGCTTTGCTGAGTATCTCACCCGAGGAGCTGGGGGTAATCAACAACCGCTGGCGCGGCTTTGGCAGGCATGAGGATGACAACACCAAAGGCTACAGCCGCCTTGCCCTGCAGGTGGTGCTGGCCACGGTCGTGCTTTTATTGCTGGCCCTGCTCTGGAATGCCCGCCTGCGGCTGCAGATTCGCCAGCGCCAGCGCGCCGAACGCGCGCTGAACGACCAGTTGGCATTCATGCGCGCCCTGCTCAACGGTACGCCTCACCCCATGTATGTGCGCGACCGCGAGGGTTGCCTGAAAAGTTGCAACTACAGCTACCTTGAAGCCGTGCAGGCCCGCTCCGATCAGGTGATCGGCAGAAAACTCAACGACAGCCTGTTTGCCGATTCCGAGCAGGCTCGGCAGATCCAGGCTGATTACCAGAAGGTCATGGCGGCAGGCTCGCCGCTGATCAAGGACCGCCCACTACGGATCAAAGGCCGGGAATTGACTATCTACCACTGGATCTTGCCGTACCGCGACTCCCTGGGTGAGGTGCAGGGGATCATCGGCGGCTGGATCGACATCAGCGAACGCCGCCAACTGGTCATGGAGCTGCGCCAGGCCAAGCAGCAGGCCGACGATGCCAACCGCGCCAAGAGCACATTCCTGGCGACCATCAGCCACGAAATCCGCACCCCGATGAACGCCGTCATCGGCATGCTGGAGCTGGCGGTCAAGCGCGCCGACCAGGGCCGGGTGGACCGCAGCGCGCTGGAACTGGCACACCATTCGGCCAAAGACCTGCTAGGCCTGATCGGTGACATTCTCGACATCGTGCGCATCGAGTCCGGGCACTTGTCCCTGGCCCCGGAGGTGGTCGACCTGGCGGCGCTGGTCGAATCGGTGGCGCGCATTTTCGATGGCCAGGCGCGGCAAAAAGGCCTGGCCCTGGAGGTGCAGATCGCCCCGGCCGCACGCTGCCATGTCCTGCTTGACCCGCTGCGCTTCAAGCAGGTGCTGTCCAACCTGGTGAGCAATGCCATCAAGTTCACCGAGCATGGTCAGGTGCGCATCTGCGTCAGCCTGCTGGATGACGGTACCAGCACACCCGCCGTACTGGAGCTGGAGGTGCGCGACAGTGGCATCGGCATCCACCCCGACGACCTGCAGCGCCTGTTCAACCCGTTCATCCAGGCCAACCCGCACAGCCAGGGCGCCCGCGCAGGTACCGGGCTGGGCCTGGCCATCTGCCGCAACCTGTGCGAAATGATGGGCGGCAGCCTGTCCATGAAGAGCCTGGAGGATGTCGGTACCCAGGTGCGCCTGAAGATGCCGCTGCAACGGGTGGATGGCGCAGAGCAGCCGAAACCGCTGCCCGAGCAGCTCGACGTGCCCGACCCACGGCTGAACGTGCTGGTCATCGATGATCACCCGGCCAACCTGCAACTGATGGCGCAACAACTTGGCTACCTGGGCCTGGAGCACGCCAGCGCCCGCGATGGGCGGGAAGGCCTGGCGACCTGGCGGGAAGGCGACTTCGATGTGCTGGTACTCGACTGCAACATGCCGCACATGAACGGTTACCAGCTGGCGACTGCCGTGCGCGCCGAAGAACGCCATGGCAAGCGCCCCCCCTGCACCATCCTCGGCTATACCGCCAACGCACAGCCGGAAGTACGCCGCAAGTGCCTGACCGCCGGCATGGACGACTGCCTGCTCAAGCCCATCAGCCTGAGCACCCTCAGCCAGCGCCTGGCTGGCATTCGCCCGCGCCGCCAGCAACGCCCCCGCCGCAAGCTGTACCAGCTGGACGGCCTGGCCGCCGTGGTCGGGCCTGACCCGGTCGATCGTCAGCGCTTCCTGGAGGCCCTGCACCAGAGCCTTCAGGCCGATCTGGCCAGCCTGATGGCGCTTCACCCGCAACACGACAGCGGCGCCATTGCCGAGCAGGCCCATAAGGTGCTCAGCGCCGCACGCATGCTGGAAGCCCCTGACCTGATGGCGGCCTGTGAAGCCCTCGAAGCCAGCGACTTGCCCACTGCCCAGGTGCGCCTGCGGCGCCAGGTACTGGCACGGCATATGTGCCGAGTGGAGCGTGCCCTGGCCAAGGAGTTGGCCACAAGCAGAGATACTCAGGCAGGCAACCACACGTGTTAACTGGTAGACTGCGCGGCGTTATTACCTAAGAGGATTGTTTCATGGCCACAAACCGCTCCCGTCGTCTGCGCAAGAAGCTGTGTGTCGACGAGTTTCAGGAATTGGGCTTCGAGCTGAACCTGGAATTCAAGGAAGATCTGGATGACCAGGCAATCGATGCTTTCCTCGACGCGTTCCTGGAAGAAGCCATGGACGCCAACGGCCTGGATTATGTAGGCGGTGACGATTTCGGCCTGGTGTGCTCGGTCAAACGCGGCTCGGTCAGCGAAGAACAGCGCGCTGCCGTTGAAGCCTGGCTCAAAGGCCGCAGCGAACTGACCAAAATCGAAGTCAGCCCGCTGCTGGATGCCTGGTACCCGGAAAAGCCTATCAACAAGGCTGAGTGATACTTGTCAGCTTCGAGCTGAAAGGTTGATTGCTGAAAAGGCCACCCCATTCGGGTGGCCTTTTTATTGGCGATGCTTTTCCGTCGAACGTGACGCATCGCGGCTGCGCTTGGGGCATAATGCGTAGTGTTTACGTCGTGGGGCCATCATCTCTTACAGCCCCAAAGCCCTTTTCCCTCGCCGCAGGGTATTCACTCACTATGATCAAAACGCTTCGTCCCCTCGTTCTTGCCGGCCTGCTGTTGCCACTTGCCTTGCCCAGCCACGCCGCCGTCAATACCACCCTGCCTGCCAAAGTGCAGCAGGCGCTCAAGGCCAACAAGCTGCAGGACACAGCGCTGTCGCTGGTGATGCTGCCGCTGGATGGCCCCGGCACCCCGACCGTGTTCAATGCCGATGTGTCGGTGAACCCGGCCTCGACCATGAAACTGGTCACGACCTACGCCGCCCTCGAACTGCTTGGCCCGACCTTCCAGTGGAAAACCGAGTTCTACACCGACGGCACCCTGAGCAACGGTGTGCTTAACGGTAACCTGTACCTTAAAGGTGGCGGTGACCCCAAACTGAACATGGAAAAGCTGTGGCTGCTGATGCGTGACCTGCGCGCCAATGGCGTGCGCACCGTCACCGGTGACCTGGTGCTGGACCGCAGCCATTTCGTGCAACCCAACCTGCCGCAGTTCAACGACGACGGCGGTGATGATAACAAGCCGTTCCTGGTCAAGCCCGACTCGCTGCTGGTCAACCTCAAGGCCCTGCGCTTCGTGGCGCGCAATGATGGTGGCAAAGTCACCGTCGCAGTCGAGCCGCCGATTGCCAGTATCCGTATCGACAACCAGGTCAAGCCGGTAGCCTCAAAGAAATGCACCGGTGATGTGCGCTACAACCCGGTGCCCCAGGCCGACGGCATCAGTGTCACGGTCAGCGGCCAACTGGGTGACGGCTGCAACTCGCAAACCTACCTGTCGCTGCTCGACCATTCCACCTACGCCGCCGGTGCCGTGCGCGCAATCTGGAACGAACTGGGTGGCAACATCCAGGGTGGCGACCGCATCGAGAATGTGCCCAAGAGTGCTCGCCTGTTGGCCCGCGCCTTCTCGCCAGACCTGGTGGAAGTGATCCGCGACATCAACAAGTACAGCAACAACACCATGGCCCAGCAGCTGTTCCTGAGCCTTGGCGCGCAGTTCCGCACCGATGCCGATGGTGACGACGCCCGTGCTGCTCAGCGCGTGGTACGCCAATGGCTGGCGAAAAAAGGTATTACTGCGCCGCATCTGGTGATGGAAAACGGCTCTGGCCTGTCGCGTGCCGAACGGGTCAGTACCCGGGAAATGGCCGAGATGCTGAAAGCCGCCTGGAAGAGCCCTTACGCTGCCGAATTCATGAGCTCGATGCCGCTGGTGGGCATGGACGGCACGATGCGCAAGCGTCTCAAGCGCACCGCGATGACCGGTGAAGGGCACATCAAGACCGGCACACTGAACACTGTGCGGGCGATTGCCGGCTTCAGCCGCGACAGCAACGGCCATACCTGGGCGGTGGCGGCGATTCTCAACGACCCTAAACCGTGGGGTGCCTCGCAGGTGCTGGATCAGGTGTTGCTTGACCTGTATCGCCAGCCGAAGCTGGCTGGCAGTACAGCAGCTAATTGATTGGTTAGCCTGTATTGGCCTTTTCGCGGGTGAACCCGCTCCTACAGGGGTGAGCACGGCTTGCCAAACCTGTGCAACCTGTAGCGGTTTTCGCCGCGAAAGGCTCGGTACCGGCAACCGACAGCGCTTAGGCCGACTCCCCCTCCACCCGGTCCCGCCCGGCCTGTTTGGCCGCATACACGCCGGCGTCGGCGCGCAACAGCAAGGCATCGGCGCCTTCGCCCGACCGCCAACCCGCCACCCCAAAGCTTGCAGTCACCTGGCCCACGCCTTCCACCGGCACATTGCGCACCCCTTGCCACAACTCCAGCGCCAGCAACCGCGCCTGATCGACATCGCTGCCCGGGCAAAGCACCATGAACTCTTCCCCGCCCAAGCGGCAGAACACATCGGTACGCCGTAAACGCTGACCGATGCGCTGGCACAGGCTACGCAGCACCCGGTCGCCGACGGCATGGCCGAAGCGGTCGTTGATGCGCTTGAAGTGATCGATGTCGAGCATGATCACCGCCAGCGCCAAGCCATCGCGCTGGGCCCGTTCCAGTTCGATCTTGAGCCGCTCCTGGAAGTAGCGACGATTATGGATACCGGTCAGCGAGTCTGTGACCGACAGCGCCCGCAACTCTTCCTCCACGCCCTTCAGGTCGGAGATGTCAGTCAGGTAGCCATGCCACAGGGTGCAGCCCTGCTCGCCCACTTCCGGGGTCGCCTCGCCACGCACCCAGCGCAGTCCGGCCCGGGGCAGGCAGACCCGATACTCCTCGCGCCAGGGTGACAGGTGTTCGGCCGAATAGCGCACCGAGCGGCGCACGCGCTCCAGGTCATCGGGGTGGATACGTTCGAACACCCCCGAGGCATCCTCACGCAACTGCATCAGGTCGACCTCATAGATGTCATACAGGCCCATGCTGGCATATGGAAAACACGAATGGCCGTTGGCATCCAGGCGATATTGGTAGATACCGCCCGGCACCTCGGCACTGAGCTTTTCCAGCAACCGGTCACGCGCTGCCAACGCCTCATGCACCCGGCGCCGCTCGGTCACGTCAATGCAGATGGCCAGGTAGCCAACCCACAACCCCTGTTCGTCGAGCATGGCAGTCACCAGCATGTTGGCGACCAGCTGGCTGCCATCGGCCCGTAGCAAGGTCCACTCGCCAGGCTCGGCACCGTGCTCTTGCACCGTTTCAGCGAACATCGCCTGGCCGCCAGCAATGGCGCGGCCAAAACGCAGGGTCAAGGCCTGGGCACGCAGGTTCAGCTCCTCCGGCAGCACCAGGTCTTCAAGGCGCAAGCGGCCGATCGCTTCGCTGGCCGCGTAACCGAGCATGCGTTCGGCACCGGCGTTGAACGTGCTGACCACCCCCTTGAGGTTGGTGGCGATGATCGCCACCTGGGTCGCGGCATCCAGCACACTGCGCAGTTGGTTGTGGGTGCCACGCAACGACTGCTCGCTGACCTGCAACTCGGCCGTACGCTGAGCGACCAAGGCCAAGGCGCGCTGACGCTGGCTCAACAGGCTGTAGAGCAGCACGCTGAGCAACAGGCTCAACAGTCCGCCCAACAAACCGACCGCCAGCACTGCCGAGGAGCGGTTCGCCTGCACGAACGCCTGGCTCGGCTGAATGCTCAGCTGGAAATAGTGATCGGCCAGGCGCAACAACTGATTGCTGGCCAGGGCCAAGGGCGCGACCTGATTTTGCGAATCGAACATCACGACGGGGCCTTCTAACCCAGACGGGTCCGTGATGCGCACGACAAGGTTGTCATCAGTCGCTACCGGCCGACCGTCGCTGACCAGCTCGCGCATGCTCAGCAAGGCCACCACATAACCCGCTGCAGCACCGCGGGGGTCGGCATCGGAAAATACCGGCGCGACCATCAACAGGCCGCGCTCTGCCGAGTGGGTATCGAGCAGGGCCAATGGCTCGGACACCGCCATGCTGCCTGGCCCCAACGCCCGCGCCAAGGCCGCCTGAGGCTCGCTTCGGCCAGCGAGGTCCAGGCCGTAGGGCAACCCGGGCAGTTCGCCCGATTGGGTATAGAGTACCGGGAAGTAATGGTCGCGCTGCGACGCCGGGCGCCACTGGCCTTGCGCGTCCTTGTCCCGGATCACGTAGCCTGGGCCGGTATGGGCACTGGCCAGGCGCTCGAATTCGGCGCGTTGCGTAGCCTCGACGCGCGGCGCCCAGGCATAGGCCAGGGTGCGCTGCAGCAGTGGCCGGGCATAGCCGTCAAATTCGCGCGGGCTGATGTCGTTGGAAAAGCTGAAAAACCGCCGCAGCCCGTCCAGGCGCTGCTGCTGTTCGTCAAAGCGCTCGGCAATACGGCTGGCGCGCTCACTGGCCAGCAGCTCAAAGCGCTGGCGCAGCTGCTGTTTGTAGAAGGTGTGCGCGGCAAATGCCAAGGCGGCGGTCAACAAGCCGCCCGCCACCAGTGCAATCAGCGCCATCGCCCAGGCGGACGCCCTCTCTGTGCACAAGCCAAGCAACCGCGCACGCACGCCACACTTTGACATACACCCATCTCGTCACGTCAGCGTCCTGCGGATTATCTTGCCCTGCCCTCAGTTATAGCTATTGGCCATTAGCCGTGCAATGTACCTCGTCGCCTCAACGAAGCTGCAAACGCCAGGCGCGATGGATACGGTTATTACGCGCGAAGTCCGGGTCCAGGGTCTGCGCGCTGATTTCTTCCACCACGTAACGCGCCATCAGGTGCTCGTCCAGCTGGAACTTGCGGAAGTTGTTGGAGAAATACAGCACACCACCCGGCGCCAGACGGGCCATGGCCAGGTCCAACAGCTGAACATGGTCACGCTGCACGTCGAATACACCTTCCATGCGCTTGGAGTTGGAGAAGGTTGGCGGGTCGATGAAGATCAGGTCGTAGCTGTCACGGTTGCCTTCCAGCCAAGCCATTACATCGCTTTGCTCCAGGCGGTTGCGCTCGGAATAGCCATTGAGTGCCAGGTTACGCCGCGCCCAGTCCAGGTAGGTTTTTGACAGGTCGACGCTGGTGGTGCTGCGCGCACCGCCCTTGGCCGCGTGCACGGTGGCCGTGGCGGTGTAGCAGAACAGGTTGAGGAAGCGCTTGCCGGCA
This sequence comes from Pseudomonas sp. FW305-E2, assembly GCF_058782925.1. Taxonomy (NCBI): domain Bacteria; kingdom Pseudomonadati; phylum Pseudomonadota; class Gammaproteobacteria; order Pseudomonadales; family Pseudomonadaceae; genus Pseudomonas; species Pseudomonas sp. FW305-E2. The sequence continues at coordinate 22,163 of NZ_JBYSYE010000047.1, forward strand.
GCCTCACGCTGGATGCGCATACGCATCGGGCGGTGGTCGAGGAACAGCCCGGTATCCAGGTAGTCGGTGAGGTTGACCAGCAGCTTGACGCCACCTTCATTCACTTCCTGGAAGCGGCCCTCGGTAGCCTGACGTTCGTACTGGCGCGTGCCGCTTTGCCGCTCGCGACGTTTGAGCACTACACGCTGCGGCGAAATGCCCAACGCCTGCGGGATGGCCGCCAGTGCATCGAGCAGACGCGCCTGAGCCTTGTCCGGGTCGACCGAACGTGGCGCGGCGTATTCCTGCACGTGTACCCAGTCCTGGTACAGGTCGACCGCCAGGGCATATTCAGGCATGTCGGCATCGTACAGGCGGTAGCAGTCGATCTGCTCGCGACGGGCCCACTTGCCCAGTTGCTTGAGGTTCTTCTGCAGGCGGTTGGCAAACATCTGCGCCCCTTCCGACAGCCGCGCGGGCTCGCTGGCCTGCGGCACCTGCTGGCGGGCTTCGGTGCCTTCAGGCTGCGCTTCGCGGCGTTCACCGGTGACGAACTGGTCAGGCTGCACCTTGAACAGCAGCAGCTTGCATGGCAATGCGCCGTTCCAGAACGCGTACTGCTTGTGGCTACGAATGCCCATGCGCTTGCCCAGTTGCGGCGCACCCGTGAATACCGCTGCTTCCCAGCCCATGCAGGCCTGGCGCAGGCGCTCGCCCAGATTCTGGTAGAGGTACAGCAGGCTGGCTTCGTCACCCAGGCGCTCACCGTAGGGCGGGTTGCTGATGACCAGGCCTTTCTGGTTCTGGTCCGGGCGTGGCTCGAAGGTACTGACTTCGCCTTGGTAGATCTTCACCCAGTCGCCCAAGCCGGCACGCTCGACGTTGTTGCGGCCCGGCTGGATCAGCCGCGGGTCAGCCTCGTAGCCACGGATCCACAGCGGTGGCTTGGCCAGGCCGGCCTGCGCGCGCGCCTGCGCTTCGTCATGCACCTTGCGCCACAGCGCCGGCACATGGCCGAGCCAGGCACTGAAGCCCCAGCGTTCGCGCTTGAGGTTGGGGGCGATATCGGCGGCGATCATCGCGGCCTCGACCAGGAAGGTACCCACACCGCACATCGGGTCGGCCAGCGCACCACCTTCGGCAGCAATACGCGGCCAGCCAGCACGGATCAGCACCGCTGCCGCCAGGTTTTCCTTCAGCGGCGCGGCGCCTTGCTGCAGGCGGTAGCCACGCTGGTGCAGGCTGTGCCCGGACAGGTCGAGGGACAAAATGGCCTCGCCGCGGTCCAGGCGCAGGTGCACACGCACGTCTGGGTCGATCTTTTCCACGGACGGGCGCAGGCCTTCGCGGTTACGCAGCTTGTCGACGATCGCATCCTTGACCTTCAGCGCACCGAAGTGAGTATTGTCGATGCCTGAGCCATGGCCGCTGAACTCCACAGCCAGGGTGCCGTCGGCTGCCAGGTGGTCAGCCCAGTCGACCGCGTGCACGCCGTCGTAAAGGTCGTCGGCGTTCTTCATCGAGAAGCGCTTCAGCACCAGCAATACGCGGTTGGCCAGACGTGACCAGACACACAGGCGGTAAGCAGTTTCCATGTCGGCGGCGCCGCGAATGGCCGAGGTGTGCTCGCGCACCTCGTCAAGGCCGAGGCCCTTGGCCTCTTCGGCGAGCAGGCTTTCAAGGCCTTTGGGACAGGTGAGGTAAAGTTCGAAACGGTCCGACATGAGTATTCCAGCGCCTTGGGCTATTTGACTGACGGGGCGACGCATCGCCCCGCGATGTTTGCCCGTACACCTTTCCAGCAGGCGTGCGGGTGGCCCTCTGCGACACACAACGTGCTGCAGAAAAGCCGGGCCGCCTGACCGATCCGTGCTTGGCCCAGTGGCAAAGACAGCTTAGATCATCAGGCAGTACGCGTAATTCTGGCGATCTGCGGGCCAATGTGACCCTTCGTCGCATTTCAAATTATTTCTGTCATCCGCAAACAACGCTGGCGAAATGACGTCAAAGAACGGCAAACCCCGATCATTGCAGGGCTAAACACCAAATAAGGTTGAGTCGCATTTATTTACTTATCCCCTCACCCTTGGAAAGGTTACGTGCTTATGACAAATCGATCATTCACACCGTGACTCGCATTCGATAGAACTGGTCTCAGGCCGCTTCGCAACGAGGCGGCACTTTCAGCTCGCCACGCCGGCAGCGAGCGCAAACCGGCAGAACGACTCTGCCCGGCCTCGGAGAGGCCGACGGGACATTACAGTCAACAAGTGAGGGCAACACCCTATGAGAAGACTTAAGCGTGATCCGTTGGAAAGAGCATATTCACGTGGCTACCAATACGGGGTCACCGGCAAATCCCGCGAACTTTGCCCCTTCAATCTTCCTTCTGTTCGCCAAGCCTGGATCAACGGCTGGCGTGAAGGTCGCGGTGATAACTGGGACGGAATGACTGGCACCGCTGGCATCCATAGACTCAACGAAAATCACGCCGTTGGCTGAACGAGGACACTGAATTCGATTTACCATGCACGCCCCATCCGGGCGGCGGGCTAAGGCCCAGGGGCCCCTCGAAGGGGCCCTTTTTTATGCCTTGGCAAACCTCATCAGCTGTACCCACACTATCCCTGCAAGAGCGGGCTGGCCCGCGAATCGGCCCATCAGGTCACCGCGGCATTGCCGCGATAGCATCCACCGCTTCGCGAATCAGCGCCGGCCCTTTGTAGATGAAGCCCGAGTAAATCTGCACCAGGCTCGCCCCGGCCGCGATCTTCTCGGCAGCATGGCGGCCTTCGGTAATGCCACCGGCGGCAATGATCGGCAACTTGCCGCCCAGCTCACCTGCCAGCACCTTGACGATGTGGGTGCTCTTCTCCCGCACCGGTGCGCCCGACAGGCCGCCCGCCTCACCACCGTACGGCAGTGCTTCGACACCTTCACGCCCCAGCGTGGTGTTGGTGGCGATCACCGCATCCATACCCGACGCCATCAGCGCGGCGGCCACCAGCGCCGTTTCTTCGTCGCTCATGTCCGGTGCGATCTTGATTGCCAGGGGCACGCGCTTGCCATGTGTACCGGCCAGTTGCTCGCGTCGCTCGGCCAGGGCATCGAGCAACTGCTTGAGCGAGTCGCCGAACTGCAGGCTACGCAGGCCCGGGGTGTTGGGCGAGCTGACATTGACCGTGATGTAGCTGGCGGCGGTGTAGACCTTGTCCAGGCAGATCAGGTAGTCATCGACGGCACGTTCGACCGGGGTATCGAAGTTCTTGCCGATGTTGATGCCCAGCACCCCCTTGTAGCGCGAGGCGCGTACGCGGTCGAGCAGGTGATCAACGCCCAGGTTGTTGAAGCCCATGCGGTTGATGATGGCCGTGGCTTCCGGCAGGCGGAACAACCGTGGCTTGGGGTTGCCTGGCTGCGGACGCGGGGTGACAGTGCCGATTTCGACAAAGCCGAAGCCCAGCTGGGCGAAGCCGTCGATGGCCGCGCCGTTCTTGTCCAGGCCAGCTGCCAGCCCCACCGGGTTGGCGAAGTTCAAGCCCATGACCGAAACCGGCAATGACGCCGGTTGCTTGCACAGCATGCCGTTGAGGCCCATACGGCCACCGGCGCCGATCAGGTCCAGGGACAGGTCGTGGGAAGTTTCCGGGGAAAGCTTGAACAGCAGCTGGCGGGCCAGGGTATACATGGGCGGGCAAGGCTCAGGGTGAGTGAGGGGGCGATTATAGCCAGCGTGGGGCTGGCAGGACAGCAAATCGTGGAGCGCTTGGCACATCGGTTGCACCTGTTCAGCCCACAGCCTTATCAGTAAGGGCGAGGACTCTTGTGAACACTGTACCCCGAGCAACGCCCCTGGCCTGGGTCAACGGCAGCGACGCGCCAGAAAAAACCAGCCTGAACATCGGCTACATGGCCCTGACCGACTGCGCCTCGGTCGTGGTCGCCGCCACCCAGGGCTTCGCCCAGCAGCACGGCCTTACCCTCAACCTCAAGCGCCAGGGCTCGTGGGCCGGGCTGCGCGACAAGCTGGTCAGCGGCGAACTGGACGCCGCGCATTGCCTGTATGGCCTGGTCTACGCCGTGCACCTGGGCATTGGCGGCGTACCCGCCAGCGACATGGCCGTGCTCATGGGCCTGAACCAGAACGCCCAAGCTATCAACCTGTCCCCTGCCTTGCAGCGCAAGGGCGTGACCAACCCTGAGGCACTGGCGCGCCTGGTGCACCAGCATGGCGCGCGCCTGACGTTCGCCCAGACCTTCCCCACCGGCACCCACGCCATGTGGTTGTATTACTGGCTGGCCAGCCAGGGCATCCACCCGCTGCGCGACGTCGACAGCGTCGTGGTGCCACCGGCGCAGATGGCTGCACACCTCCAGGCCGGGCGCATTGACGGCTTCTGCGTTGGTGAGCCCTGGGCCGCCGACGCGGTGGCCAAAGGCCAAGGCTTCACCTTGGCCACCAGCCAGTCGATCTGGCCGGATCACCCGGAAAAGGTCCTGGCCTGCGCCCGCGTCTTTGCCGAGCAATACCCCAACAGCGCCCGCGCGTTGATCAAGGCGATCCTCACCGCCAGCCGGTTCATCGAACAAAGCCCGGAAAACCGCCGCAGCACCGCGCAACTGCTCAGCGCAAGTGCCTATCTGGACACCCCGCTGGACAGCATAGCCCCCCGCCTGCTCGGCCATTATGAGGATGGCCTGGGCAACCAGTGGCAAGACCCACACGCGCTGCGCCTGTTCGACCAAGGCCGGGCCAACCTGCCCTACCTGTCCGACGGTATGTGGTTCATGACCCAGTTCCGCCGCTGGGGCCTGCTGCGCGAGGACCCCGACTACCTCGGCGTGGCCCGGCAAGTCCAGCAACTGCAGTTGTACAGCGAGGCCGCACAGACCCTGGGCATCGCTTGCCCAGACCAACCGATGCGCAGCAGCCTGCTGATCGATGGTTCCCGCTGGGACGGCAGCGACCCCTTCGGCTATGCCCGCAGTTTCAGCTTGCATGCCTTGGGCGACTTGCCCGATGCCCGCGTCGGCGCGTGAGGGGGACGAACATGTTGCGCATCCTGCTGATCGACGACACCCAGAGCAAGCTCGGCCGCCTCAGGGCGGCGTTGAGTGAGGCCGGCTTCGAGATCATCGAAGCCCCAGACCTGACCATCGACCTGCCCGCCTGCGTCGAAACGGTGCGCCCGGACGTGGTGCTGATCGACACCGACTCACCAGACCGCGATGTAATGGAACAGGTAGTGCTGGTGAGCCGTGACCAGCCGCGGCCCATCGTGTTGTTCACCGACGAGCACGACCCCGGGATGATGCGTCAGGCGATCCAGGCCGGGGTCAGCGCTTATATCGTCGAGGGTATCCATGCTGCGCGGCTGCAGCCGATCCTGGACGTGGCCATGGCCCGCTTCGAGAGCGACCAGGCACTGAAGGCGCAGCTGCTGGCGCGCGACCAGCAACTGGCCGAACGCAAGCGCATCGAGCAAGCCAAGGGTTTGCTGATGAAGATGAAGGACTGCAACGAAGAGCAGGCCTATACCCTGATGCGTCGCCAGGCCATGAGCCGGCAGCAGAAGCTGATCCAGGTGGCCGAACAGATCATTGCCATGCATGAGATGCTCGGCTGATGCGCTGAAAATCTCAAGCCAGCCCCACCAGAAGTTGGCCCATCTCTTGCTCAACAAATCTCACCGGTAGCCAACGGCGGTTACCCCACTTGAATCCCGACAAAGACGTCGCTCTCCCCTCCACACACATGGAGCGGGTAGCGGCGTCTTTTTCGTTCCGTTGTACTACCGAGTGAGGTGTTCGATGAGTACCAGCTTCTGGAAATCCGGGCATGTGCCCACGCTGTTCGCCGCATTTCTGTATTTCGACCTCAGCTTCATGGTCTGGTACCTGCTGGGCCCGCTGGCGGTGCAGATTGCTGCCGACCTGCAACTGAGCGCACAACAGCGGGGCCTGATGGTGGCCACGCCGATCCTGGCCGGGGCAATCCTGCGCTTTGCCATGGGCGTTCTGGTCGACCGCCTGTCGCCCAAGACGGCTGGCCTGATCGGCCAGGTGGTGGTCATCGTCGCCCTCGCCGCAGCCTGGTACCTTGGCGTACACAGCTATGAACAGGCCCTGCTGCTCGGCGTGTTCCTGGGCTTTGCCGGTGCGTCCTTCGCCGTCTCGCTGCCGCTGGCCTCGCAGTGGTACCCGCCACAGCACCAGGGCAAGGCCATGGGCATCGCCGGCGCCGGCAACTCCGGCACGGTGTTCGCGGCCTTGCTGGCACCGGCACTGGCAGCGGGCTTTGGCTGGAACAATGTGTTCGGCTTTGCGCTGATCCCGCTGTCACTGGCGCTGGTGGTGTTCGCCCTGTTGGCGCGCAATGCCCCGCAACGGCCCAAGCCGAAAGCCATGGCCGACTACCTCAAGGCACTGGGCGACCGTGACAGCTGGTGGTTCATGTTTTTCTACAGCGTTACCTTCGGCGGTTTCATCGGCCTGGCCAGTGCCCTGCCCGGCTACTTCAGTGACCAATACGGCCTGAGCCCGGTCACCGCCGGCTACTACACCGCCGCTTGCGTGTTCGCCGGCAGCCTGATGCGCCCGCTCGGCGGCGCCCTGGCTGACCGTTTTGGCGGCATCCGCACCCTGCTGGGCATGTACGGCGTCGCCGCCATCTGCATTGCCGCCGTCGGCTTCAACCTGCCCTCTGCCGCGGCCGCACTGGCGCTGTTCGTCAGCGCCATGCTCGGCCTGGGTGCCGGCAATGGCGCCGTGTTCCAACTGGTGCCCCAACGCTTCCGCCAAGAGATCGGGGTAATGACCGGTCTGATCGGCATGGCCGGTGGCATCGGCGGCTTCCTGCTGGCGGCCGGGCTTGGCACCATCAAGCAGCACACTGGCGATTACCAACTGGGGCTGTGGCTGTTCGCCAGCCTGGGCCTGCTGGCCTGGTTCGGCCTGCACGGGGTAAAACAGCGCTGGCGCACCACCTGGGGCTCGGCTGCAGTCACTGCAGCGCGGGTCTGAGGCACGCCGATGAGCCTGCAACTGAGCTTTGCCCAGGCCAGCGCCACCGGGCCGCGCGCGGAAAACCAGGACGCCCTGCGCCTGGTGACGCCGGCACCAGAACTGGCCGCCAGCAAAGGCTACCTGTTCGCGCTGGCCGACGGCGTCAGCCAATGTGCCGACGGCGGCCTGGCGGCACGCGCCAGCCTGCAGGCACTGGCCCTGGATTACTACGCCACGCCGGCCACCTGGAGCGTGGCCCAGGCCCTCGACCGCCTGCTGCTGGCGCAAAACCGCTGGTTGCGCGCCCAGGGCAGCGGCCAGCCGTTGCTGACCACACTTAGCGCGCTGGTGTTGCGCGGCCGGCGCTTTACCTTGGCCCATGTAGGCGACTGCCGGGTGTACCGCTGGCACGAGGGGAACCTGCAATGCCTGAGCGAAGACCATGTCTGGGACCAACCGGGCATGCAGCATGTACTGAAACGGGCACTGGGCCTGGACCAGCACCTGCTGGTGGATTACCTGGAAGGCGAGCTGCAACCGGGTGAATGCTTCCTGCTGCTCAGCGACGGGGTCTGGGCCAGCCTGGGCGAACAGCACATCCAGGCCGTGCTGCGCGAGCAAACTGACCTGCAACTGGCCGCCGACACCCTGGTGGCCAGTGCGCACCTCAACGGCAGCAAGGACAACGCCAGCGCCTTGCTGGTGCAAGTCGATCAACTGGGCACGGCTAACCTGGGCGATACCCTGGCGCAACTGCAACAATGGCCAGTGCCCGGCCCGCTGCGCGAAGGCCAGGTGATCGACGGCTGGCAGGTCGAAACACTGCATGCGCACAGCCGCCAGTCCTTGCTGTACAAAGTGCGCGATAGCCAGAACCAGCCTTGGCTGCTCAAGACCCTGCCCACGGCACGCGAACAGGAACCGGGGGCGGCACAAGGGCTGTTGCTGGAAGAGTGGTTTCTGCGCCGCATCGCCGGCCGGCACTTCCCCGAGCTACACACCGCCAGTCAGCGTCAGCACCTGTACTACGTGATGCGCGAATATCCCGGCCGAAACCTGGCGGCGTTGCTGGCCGAACAAGGCCCGCTGCCCTTGCCGCAATGGCTGGAAGTCGCACGGCAACTGCTGCAGGCAGTCGGTGTGCTGCATCGGCGCAACTTGCTGCACCGCGATATCAAGCCAGACAACCTGCACCTGGGCCGTGATGGCCAGCTGCGCCTGCTGGACTTCGGCCTGGCTTATTGCCCGGGCCTGTCCGAAGACCCGCTGCACGAGCTGCCCGGCACGCCCTCGTACATCGCCCCGGAAGCATTCGAAGGCCACCCGCCCAGCCCGCGTCAGGACTTGTATGCAGTGGGCGTGACCCTGTACCACCTGCTGACCGGACACTACCCGTACGGCGAGGTAGAGGCCTTTCAGCGCCCGCGCTTCGGCCAGCCGGTCAACGCCGCGCGCTACCGACCCGACCTGCCGGAATGGCTGCAGCACAACCTGCTGCAGGCCGTGGCGAGCGACCCGGCGCAGCGCTTCGAAACCGCCGAACACTGGTTGCTGCTGCTCGAGCGCGGCGACCGCCAGGAACTGCCCAGCCGACCCCGGCCGCTGCTGGAGCGCGAGCCGCTGAAGGTGTGGCGCACCCTGGCCCTGTTGTCGTTGCTGATCAATTTGATACTGCTGTTCACCCTGCTCAAGGGCTGAACGCACCTTGCCGATGAGGAAACCCTGATGAATGCAAAAGTATGGCTGGTCGGTGCCGGCCCTGGTGACCCTGAACTGCTCACCCTCAAGGCAGTGCGTGCGTTGCAGCAAGCCGCCGTGGTCATGGTCGACGACCTCGTCAACCCGGCAGTGCTCGAGCATTGCCCGCAGGCCCGGGTAATGACCGTGGGCAAGCGCGGCGGCTGCCGCTCTACACCGCAAGCGTTCATTCAGCGCCTGATGCTGCGCCACGCGCGACAGGGCCGTTGCGTAGTGCGGCTCAAGGGCGGCGACCCTTGCATCTTCGGCCGTGGCGGTGAGGAGGCACTGTGGCTGCAGGGCCATGGCATCGAAGTGGAGGTGATCAATGGCATCACTGCCGGCCTTGCCGGGGCCACGCAGTGCGGGATCCCCCTGACTTCACGGGGCGTGAGCCGAGGGGTGACGCTGGTGACGGCGCACACCCAGGACGATAGCGAGCTGAACTGGGCGGCCTTGGCTCAGGGCGGGACAACGCTGGTGGTCTACATGGGGGTGGCGCGGCTGGAACAGGTGCGCCAGGGATTGCTGGCGGGGGGCATGGCGCCGGGAATGCCGGTGGCGATGATCGAAAATGCCTCGTTGCCGCAGCAGCGGGAGTGCAGAAGCGATGTGCAGGGAATGGAGGAAGCTGCGCGGGCGTTTGGCTTGCGTAGCCCGGCAATCCTGGTGATTGGAGAGGTGGTGGGAGAGCAACAGGCTGTGGGGCGGATCGCAATCGCAGGCTAACAGCAGGAACAGCCTTCGAGGCCGGTTAAACCCCAGGCAAAGAAAAACCCGGCCGAGGCCGGGTTTTTCATGAAGCTTCAAACCAATTACTTGGCCTGGGCTTCTACCTGAGCTTCAACGCGACGGTTGACAGCACGGCCTTCTTCGGTGGCGTTGTCAGCAACCGGACGGGTTTCGCCGTAGCCAACCGAGTCAACACGGCTGGATTCTACGCCGTACTGCTGGGTCAGCACTTGCTTGACAGCGTTGGCACGACGCTCGGACAGCTTCTGATTGTAAGCGTCTGGACCCACGGAGTCAGTGTGACCTTCAACCACGGTGGTGGTTTGTGGGTACTGCTTCATGAAGTCAGCCAGGTTTTTGATGTCGCCGTAGCTGTTAGGCTTGACGACCGACTTGTCGAAGTCGAACTTGACGTCCAGCTCAACGCGAACGACTTCGGCAACAGCCGGGCAGCCGTCGGCGTCAACGGTAACGTTGGCCGGGGTGTCTGGGCACTTGTCGACGTTGTCGCACACGCCGTCGTTGTCGGAGTCGGAGCAGACTTCAGCAACTGGAGCAGGAGCAGCTTCAGCTTGCTTCGGGCTACCGCCGAAGTTCAGGCCAACACCAACGCTCGGGGCCCACTCGGTGTCGCCCTGGTCGATGTTGTACTGAGCTTCTACGCCGGCACGGGCATAGAACATGTCGGTGATGTACCACTTGGCGCCAGCGCCAACGTTGGCGAAGGTGGAGTGGTCACGACCGCCACGGCCGGTCTGGCCCAGCGACTGGTGCGAGAAACCAGCGGAAACGTACGGACGGATGGCGTCGTACGGGTTGTTGAAGTGGTAAACGGCGTCCAGGGCGGTGTTCGAGCCCTTGATGTTCTTGCCGTCTTCGCCACGAGCGTTGTGCACTTCGTCGTAGCCCAGACGCAGCTCAACGTCGTCGGTCAGGAAGTAACCGATCGAGCCGCCGAACAGGTTGCCGTCGTTCTTGAAGTCGCGCTGGCTGTCGAAGAATTCTTTCTTGTAGAAGATTTCAGTCTCGACGGCGCCTTGACCTTGTGCCATAGCGCCAATCGAAGTGGCGGCTACAAGCGAACCAATGGCCAAGCCCAAGGTGTTTTTCAATTTCATCCGTTAAATCCCCATCTGGTGATAGTTAAGCAGTCCCACCACAAACAAGAGGGACAACTCGACGGCGAGTCTAGCAGAACTCGCCGGTTCGTTAGAGATATTTGCACGCCACTAAGTTTCATCAAGGCCGGCAAATTTCTCCCGAAGCTTGTCTAGCGCGCGCTTGTAACGCATTTTCGTCGCGCTCAGGCCCATGTGCATGATGTCGGCAATTTCCTGAAACTCCAGCTCTGCGACAAAACGCAGCACCAGAATTTCCCGGTCAATCGGGTTCACATGCACCAGCCACTTGTCCAGCCCGCCTTTTTCTTCCGGCTTTGGAGCCTTGTCCTCGGACGCCTCTTCAACAGGGTCCAGACTCAAGGCATCCATCAACCGACGTTTGCGACGCTCCTTGCGGTACTGGGTAATGCACTCGTTGTAGGTGATGCTGTAGAGCCAGGTCTTGAACTTCGACTTACCCTCGAAGTTTTTCAGCCCGTACAGCACTTTCAGCATCACTTCCTGACAGACATCGTCCGCGTCACGGTCGTTCCCCAGATAACGCGCACAGACGTTGAACAGGGTCCGTTGGTAGCGCCGCATGAGCTCTTCATAGGCGCGGGTAACGTGGTACAGCTCCTCATGCGAACGCGCCACCAACTCTTCGTCTGTGAGCTCGCGGGGGTCATAGCGCATGGGCGGCGAATGAACTTTATTCAAAACGGATCTGGCCGACAGTCAGGTCAATGTCGCCGCGCGACCCCGTGGGTCGAATTTCGCGGCGGCATACATTAACAGCTTTTGTGCGGTTAGCGGCTATTGACGCGCTGTTCAAGCAGCTCGCGGTTAGACAGCGACACCAGTTCGCCATCATCGGTCAACAGCGTCGTCTTCACCGTACCGATCTCCTCGATATGCCCTTCGACCTCTCCAATCCGCACCTGCTGGCCGACTTGGTACAGCTCGCGCACGTAGATGCCGGCCAGGATCTGCCCGGCAATTTCGCGACTGCCAAGGCCCATGGCCAAGGCAACGGCCAGACCAACGGTAATCAGCCCGATAACGATGACGTGGTTCAGCAGGTCGGTTTTCACTTCCAGCTGGCTGATGGCCACCGAGATGCTGATGATGATCACAAGGCCTTGGGTGATACGCCCCAGGCCTGCCGAGTATTCCAGGCCGATACCTTCGGCAGCGCCACGCACCAGGCCGTTGGCCACCTGCGCCAGCAGCACGCCGGCCAGCAGCACCAGGGCCGCGCCGAACACTTTGGGCAAGTACAGGGCGAGCATGTCGAGGGTTGCCGAAACCCGCTCCAGGCCCAGCGATTCGGCGGCCGAGACCAGGAAGATGAGCAGCACGAACCAATAGACGATCTTGCCGATCAGGGTCGAGATTGGCACCTGGATGCCGCCCCGACCGAGCATTTTGGTGAGGCCGGTACCGGCCATCAGGCGGTCCAGGCCAAATTTGGCCAACAGTTTGGACAGCAGCGTGTCGAGCAGCTTGGCCACCACGAAACCGAGCAGCACCACGACCAGCGCGCCGAACAGGTTGGGGATGAAGTTCGCTACCTTGGTCCAAAGGGCAGTCATCGCGGTGACCAGGCTCTGGGTCCAGAGATCGAGTTCCATATTCAATCGGCCTTATCTGCTTTGCTGCCGGGGGCAGCGTTGCGGGAAGAGTGTCGACGCACCGGCGCAACATGCGCCGAGCCATTGTTCACGGCAATCAGCAGCGCCTGGCTCCAACGGCCAAGCAGGCTGAACAGATCACCCGCGCCAACCTGGCGGTTGGCGGTTTTCAGCACGCGACCCAGGCAAGCGGCGTCGTCCCGGTCGTCCCGGTCATTGCCGGAGGGTGACGCCTTGAGCAGGTCGCGCAGGGATTCTTCAAACGGATCGTGCATGGGCACCTCGCGCAGTGTCAGCAAGAGACGAGACGGCCGGGCAACGGGTCACACATCCTGTTGGCACGAAGGTTTCAAATTGCACCGCTATACCCACCGCAACCGCCGGAACAGCCACCACTGCCCCACGGCCAACCCCAGCACGACGATGCAGGCGAACAGGAAGCCCAAAGGGTTTTCCGCCCCGGGGATGCCGCCGACATTGATGCCCAGCAGCCCGGTGACAAAGCTCATGGGCAGGAAGATGCAGGTGATGATGCCAAAGCGGTACATGGTGCGGTTCATCCGCTCGCTGCGCCGCCGGTCCTCGCTTTCCAGCACCAGCGCAGCGCGTTCGCGGGCCAGTTCCAGCTCTTCGAGGTAGCGGATCAGGCTGTTGTTGAGTTCATTCCAGTAATCGGCGTCGGCATTGGCGAACCAGCTCCATTTGCTGCGCGACAACTGCGCGTAGATTTCCCGTTGCGGGGCGAGAAAGCGGCGCAAGCCAGCGGCACGGCGGCGGATCTGCTGCAGGCTGCCCTGCTCCGGGGCATACCGCTCGTCGGATTCGACCTTTTCTTCCTCCAGGTCGACGAGCTCGGCCAGGTCGCTGACCAGGCCCTGGACCTTTTCGGTCAGCAACTCGCCCATCAACAGCAACAGTTCCGAGGCCGATTTCGGTCCCCTGCCCTGTTCCAGCAGCTGGAGAATCTCATCGCTGGCGCGCAACGGCCGCAGGCGCAGCGAGATGACCCGCTGCGCCTCGGCGAAGATGCGTACCGAAACCATGTCTTCGGGCTCGGCACCCGGGTTGAGGTTGACCCCCCGCAGGAACAGCAACAGCTGTTCGTCCGCCATGGGCAGCAGGCGCGGGCGGGTGTTTTCTTCCAGCAGCAGCTCGCAGGCGAACTCGCTCAGGCCGCTGTCGTGCAGCAGCCAGGAACGGGTTTGCGGATGGCTGCGGTCCCAGTGCAGCCACAGGCTCTGCTCCGGTTGCAACTGCAGGTCGTCCAGTTCGGTACGGGCAATCGAGCGCGCGCCGCCTTTGCCATCGAGCACCAGGGCATGCACCAGCCCCCACTGCGCGTTGTCTTCCTCGAACATCAAAGCTCCATCAGCGCGTGCGGCGCATTACTCCGGCATTTTCAGCGGGCTCGGCGAGACCAGCACGCCATTGTTGTCGGCATACACATACTCACCCGGGCGGAAGGTTACCCCGGCGAAGGTCACCACCACGTTGAGATCGCCAATACCGCGCTTGTCAGTCTTCATTGGGTGGCTGGCCAGGGCCTGCACGCCAACGTCGGTCTGAATCAGCACGTCGACATCACGCACACAGCCGTAGATCACCAAGCCTTCCCAACCGTTTTTTGCGGCTTTTTCGGCGAGCATGTCGCCGAGCAGCGCACGGCGCAGCGACCCCCCGCCATCGACCACCAGCACTTTGCCCTTGCCGTCGAGTTCGACCTGCTCCTTGACCAGCGAATTGTCCTCGAAACACTTGATGGTAACGATCTGGCCACCAAACGAATCGCGGCCACCGAAATTGCTGAACATCGGTTCCAGCACTTGTACCAGGTCCGGGTAGGCGTCACACAGGTCGGGCGTTACGTAATGCTGCATGGGAAGCTCCTGTCAGTCACAACGAAAGCGGGTATCGGCCAAGGCTACACCTTGGAGGCTGTCGCAGTCATCCGGGACCGGGCAGTCATTTGTATTCATCCTGTCTCGGCCCTTCCACGCGTGACCCGTTCCTGCACAAGAACGCGCCGTTATCCAGGTGTAGGAGCGGGTTTACCCGCGAATACGGTAGCGGCGGCAACGGTGAACGGCCGGTGGAAATTGGCCAGCAGGCCCGGCCCTTTCGCGGGTAAACCCGCTCCTACGAC
>NZ_JBYSYE010000048.1:0-35740 GCF_058782925.1 Pseudomonas sp. FW305-E2
CCTCCCTCCGCAAGCCCTGCGCTCGGCCTCCTGAAGTCGCAATCTGCGTCGCCTGAACTACCGCGCGCTTAGAAGCAGAAGCAGAAGCAGAACAACAGCACGAACGCTGGGCATCGTGGCCAGCCTGGGGCGAACCCTGCGCGCGCAGTGCGGTCTGCATAGGCTAAGCGTAGCTTCATACCTTCGCAGGTGGGTTTGCCTACGCGCTTGTGTCATCATGCTCCGACCGCCGGTGAGTCCTCCTAATAAGCCTTTCTATGAACAAACCATACGCATTGCTGCTTGCCTTCGCCCTGCTCCAGGGCTGCCAGAGCCTGGCCCCGCAAAAGGCCGAGCCTCCCGTCGCCGAAGCTGGCAAGGCAGAGGCGGAAAAGCCCGTGGTGTATGGTTCGTTCAAGCAGGACACACTCTATAGCCTGTTGGTGGCAGAGCTGGCCGGCCAGCGCAACCGTTTCGACATCGCCCTGGCCAACTACACCGATCAGGCAGCAAAAACCCAGGACCCAGCAGTTTCCGAGCGCGCCTACCGCATTGCCGAGTACCTCGGCGCCGACGAGCCGTCACTGGAGAATGCACTGGTCTGGGCGCGCAACGACCCGCAGAACCTCGACGCCCAGCGCGCCGCCGCCATCCAGCTGGCCCGCGCCGGCCGCTATGACGAGTCCATGGCCTACATGGAAAAGGTACTGCAGGGCCAGGGCGACACCCACTTCGACTTCCTCGCCCTGTCCGCAGCCGAAACCGATCAGAGCACCCGCGACGGCCTGCTACACAGTTTCGAACGCCTGCTGGTGAAATACCCCGACAACGGCCAGCTGATATTCGGCAAGGCCCTGCTGCTGAACCAGGACGGCAAGACCGAAGAAGCCCTGGAACTGCTTGAGTCGCACCCGGCACAAAACGGCGAAGTCGCCCCGATCCTGCTGCGCGCCCGTCTGCTACAGGCCCTGGACCGTGGTCCAGAGGCCCTGCCACTGCTGCGCGGGGCGATTCGCGACAACCCGGACGACAAACGCCTGCGCCTCACCTACGCTCGCACCCTGGTCGAACAGGACCGTATTGCCGATGCCAAAGGCGAGTTCATCAGTCTGGTCCAGCAATACCCCGATGATGACGAATTGCGCTACTCGCTGGCGCTGGTGTGCCTGGAGAACAAAGACTGGGATGAAGCCGAAGGCTACTTGCAGGAGCTGATCGAGCGCGACAGCTACGTTGACGCCGCGCACCTGAACCTGGGCCGCATCCACGAGGAGCGCCACGACCCTGCTGGCGCTCTGGATGAATACGCCCTGGTCGGCCCAGGCCCAGACTACCTGCCGGCACAGCTGCGCCAGGCCGACATCCTGATCGCCAACGGCCGCGGCAGCGATGCCTCGCGCCTGCTCGCCGAAGCGCGCGAAGCCCAGCCAGACTACGCCATCCAGCTATTCCTGATCGAATCGGAAAGCTACAGCAACAACAACAAGGACGCCCAGGCCAATCAGGTGCTGCAGCAAGCCATCCAGCGCTACCCGGACGACCTCAACCTGCTTTACACCCGCGCCATGCTGGCCGAGAAGCGCAACGATTTGACGCAGATGGAAAAAGACCTGCGCGCCATCATCGCCCGCGAGCCAGAAAACGCCATGGCCCTGAACGCCCTGGGCTACACCCTGGCCGACCGCACCACCCGCTATGCCGAAGCCAAGGCGCTGATCGACAAGGCCCACCAATTGACCCCCGATGACCCGGCAGTGCTCGACAGCCTGGGTTGGGTCAACTATCGCCTGGGCAACCTCGACGTCGCTGAAACCTACCTGCGCCAGGCCTTTGCCAACTTCCCCGACCACGAAGTGGCCGCCCACCTGGGCGAAGTACTGTGGGCCAACGGCAAGCGCCGCGAAGCTCGCCATGTATGGGCCAAGGGCTTCGAGGCCCAGGCCGACAGCCCTATCCTGCGCAAGACCCTTTTGCGCCTGACCGGATCCGAGACTCTTTAACGCCATGTTCCTGCGCCATTGCATCACCTTTACCATGATCGCCCTGCTGGCCGGCTGTGCCGGCTTCGGTAGCCGCGAGGCCCTGCAGGGCCACGGCGACCCGCAGCAGTGGCGCGCCCACAAAGCGCAGCTGAGCAGCCTCGATGGCTGGCAGATCAACGGCAAGGTCGGTATCCGTGCCCCGCGCGATTCCGGCAGCGGCACGCTGTTCTGGCTGCAACGTCAGGACTATTACGACATTCGCCTGGCCGGCCCGCTGGGCCGTGGTGCCGCACGCCTTACCGGCCGCCCAGGTGGCGTGGTGCTGGAAGTGGCCAACCAGGGCCGCTACGAAGCCACCAGCCCAGAAGCCCTGCTGGAAGAGCAACTGGGCTGGCAACTGCCAGTTTCGCACCTGGTCTGGTGGGTGCGCGGCCTGCCCGCCCCCGACAGCAAGAGCAAGCTGACCCTCGATGGCGACAGCCGCCTGGCCAGCCTCGACCAGGATGGCTGGCAGGTGCAGTACCTGAGCTACACCGAACAGAACGGCTACTGGTTGCCCGAGCGCCTGAAGCTGCACGGCAAGGACCTGGATGTGACCCTGGTGGTCAAGGACTGGCAGCCGCGCCAGCTGGGGCATTGATCGCATGCAAAAGCTCACCCTGCCCGCCCCGGCCAAGCTCAACCTGTGGCTGCACATCATCGGCCGCCGCGCAGACGGTTACCACGAACTGGAAACGGTGTTTCAGTTTCTCGACCATGGCGACGAACTGAGTTTTGCCCTGCGTGACGATGGCGTGATCCGCTTGCACACCGAGATCGAGGCCGTCCCCCACGACAGCAATCTGATCGTACGGGCCGCGCGCATGTTGCAAGCACAATCGGGCACCACGCTTGGCGCCGACATCTGGCTGACCAAGGTACTGCCCATGGGCGGAGGTATCGGCGGTGGCAGCTCGGACGCCGCGACCACCCTGCTCGCCCTGGCCCACCTGTGGCAACTGGACTGGGACGAAGACCGCCTGGCCGCACTGGGGCTTAGCCTGGGCGCCGATGTGCCGGTGTTTGTACGCGGCCACGCAGCATTCGCGCAAGGCGTAGGCGAACAACTGACCCCGGTCGACCCGATCGAACCCTGGTATGTCGTGCTGGTGCCGCAAGTGTCTGTCAGCACAGTAGAAATTTTTTCACATCCACAGTTGACACGTGATTCTCTCCCCCTTAAGATGCGCCCCGTTCCCGAGGGAAACAGTCGAAATGACTGCCAACCGGTGGTAGAGCAGAATTACCCAGAAGTTCGCAATGCGTTGAATTCACTGGGAAAATTCACTGAGGCTCGACTAACCGGCACTGGAAGTTGTGTGTTTGGGGCCTTCCCAAGCAAAGCCGAAGCTGATAAAGTTCTGGCCCTTCTTTCAGCGACCCAAACAGGGTTTGTGGCGAAAGGAAGCAATATTTCGATGTTGCATCGCAAGCTGCAAAGTCTGGTCAAGAAGTCGAGCGCATGAGCGTTCGCAGCAACAGATACAGGGGCGTCGCCAAGCGGTAAGGCAGCAGGTTTTGATCCTGCCATGCGTTGGTTCGAATCCAGCCGCCCCTGCCATTTTCCTTATACTCATCCAGGTATACCCTCAGCCTTCAGGTACTGCGCGTGTCCAAGATGATGGTCTTTACGGGGAACGCTAACCCCGATCTGGCTCGGCGTGTCGTACGTCAGCTGCATATCCCTCTCGGTGACGTCTCTGTCGGTAAATTCTCCGACGGCGAGATCAGTACTGAGATCAATGAAAATGTTCGCGGTAAAGACGTTTTCATTATTCAGCCGACCTGCGCCCCGACCAACGATAACCTGATGGAACTGGTAGTGATGGCCGACGCCTTCCGCCGCTCCTCAGCATCCCGAATCACCGCCGTGATTCCCTACTTCGGATATGCCCGCCAGGACCGCCGTCCGCGTTCGGCACGTGTAGCCATCAGCGCCAAAGTCGTTGCTGACATGCTCACTGTCGTAGGTATCGACCGTGTACTCACCGTCGACCTGCACGCTGACCAGATCCAAGGCTTCTTCGATATCCCCGTCGACAACATCTACGGCTCGCCCGTACTGGTTGACGACATCGAAGACCAGCGTTTCGAGAACCTGATGATCGTCTCCCCGGACATCGGTGGTGTCGTGCGCGCACGCGCTGTCGCCAAGTCCCTGGGCGTCGATCTGGGTATCATCGACAAACGCCGCGAAAAGGCTAACCACTCCGAGGTTATGCACATCATCGGCGACGTCGAAGGGCGCACCTGCATCCTGGTAGACGACATGGTCGACACCGCAGGCACCCTGTGCCACGCGGCCAAAGCCCTGAAAGAGCACGGCGCTGCCAAGGTTTACGCCTATTGCACGCACCCTGTCCTGTCGGGCCGCGCCATCGAGAACATCGAGAAGTCGGTACTGGACGAGCTGGTGGTGACCAACACCGTTCCGCTGTCCGCCGCTGCTCAAGCCTGTGATCGTATCCGCCAGCTGGATATCGCACCGGTTGTCGCTGAAGCGGTACGCCGCATCAGCAACGAAGAATCGATCAGCGCGATGTTCCGCTAAGCGGGACACGTGTTGATGTGAAGCGCCCCGCCCCAACCTGTGTTGGGGCGGGGCTTTTTTGCCATCCCCGTTGGCGCTGGTCGCAAACGCCCTCGGGGGGCTATTTTGGAGAAACAAAATGACTGATTTTATTCTGAACGCCCAAGCGCGTACTGACCTGGGGAAAGGTGCGAGCCGCCGCCTGCGTCACTCGCTGAGCATCCCAGCCGTTGTCTACGGTGGCGATAAAGAAGCTCAATCCCTGACCATCCTGGCCAAGGAAATCACCAAGCTGTTCGAAAACGAAGCTGCCTTCAGCCACGTTATCGAACTGAACGTTGACGGTGTTAAGCAGAACGTCATCATCAAGGCCATGCAGCGCCACCCAGCCAAGCAGTTCATCATGCACGCTGACTTCGTTCGCGTCGTTGCTGGCCAGAAGCTGACCGCCAAGGTTCCGGTTCACTTCATCAACGAAGAAGCCCCGGTCAAGAAAGGCGGCGAGATCTCCCACGTTGAGTCCGAGATCGAAGTTTCCTGCGAAGCCAAAGACCTGCCTGAGTTCATCGAAGTTGACCTGGGCAACGCCGAAATCGGCACCATCATCCACCTGTCGGACCTGAAAGCTCCGAAAGGCGTAGAGTTCGTCGCTCTGGCCCACGGTGATGACAAAGCTGTTGCCAACGTTCACGCTCCACGCGTTGCTCCAGAAGCAGAAGGCGCTGCCGAGTAATCCACTCGCACGCCGGCGTTGATCGGGTTACAGTGCCGCGCGCACTGTAACCCACCAACTCCAAGGAAGAGCCCCTGACGTGACCGCCATCCAGTTGATCGTTGGCCTGGGTAACCCCGGCCCCGAATACGAACAGACCCGGCATAACGCAGGGGCTCTTTTCGTTGAACGACTTGCCAGCGCCCAGCGTGTTTCGCTGACCGCTGACAAAAAGTATTTCGGCCTGACGGCTAAATTCAGCCATCAGGGCAACGACGTTCGTTTGTTGATCCCCACCACCTACATGAACCGCAGCGGCCAGTCCGTAGCGGCCTTGGCCAATTTCTTCCGCATCAAGCCGGAAGCGATACTGGTGGCACACGACGAACTCGATCTGCCCCCGGGCGTTGCCAAGCTCAAGCGCGGCGGCGGCCATGGTGGGCACAACGGCCTGCGCGACATCATCGCGCAGCTCGGCAACCAGAACGACTTCCACCGCCTGCGGCTTGGCATCGGCCACCCGGGTGACGCCAAACTGGTATCCAACTTCGTCCTGGGCCGCGCGCCGCGCGCCGAGCAGGAGAAGCTCGACGCCAGCATCGATTTTGCCCTCGGCGTGCTGCCGGACGTGCTTGCCGGCGATTTCGCCAAGGCGATGCGCGAGCTGCACAGCCAGAAGGCCTGATTTCCTTTAGAGAGGGGAATACCCATGGGTTTCAATTGCGGCATCGTCGGCCTGCCCAACGTCGGCAAGTCCACCCTGTTCAACGCCCTGACCAAGTCTGGCATCGCGGCGGAGAATTTCCCTTTCTGCACCATCGAGCCGAACAGCGGCATCGTGCCTATGCCCGACGCTCGCCTGGCTGCGCTGGCTGAAATCGTCAAGCCAAACCGCATCCTGCCGACCACCATGGAATTCGTCGACATCGCCGGCCTGGTTGCCGGTGCCTCGAAAGGCGAAGGCCTGGGCAACAAGTTCCTCGCCAACATCCGCGAGACCGACGCCATTGCCCACGTGGTGCGCTGCTTCGAAGACGAGAACGTGATCCACGTTTCCAACAGCGTCGACCCCAAGCGTGACATCGAGATCATCGACCTCGAACTGATCTTCGCCGACCTCGACAGCTGCGAAAAGCAACTGCAGAAGGTAGCCCGCAACGCCAAGGGCGGCGACAAGGATGCCTTGGCGCAAAAGGCCATTCTGGAAAAGCTGATCCCGCACTTTACCGAAGGCAAGCCTGCGCGCAGCCTGATGAAGCACATGGCTGACGACGAAAAGGCCGTCATCCGTGGCTTCCACTTGCTGACCAGCAAACCGGTGATGTACATCGCCAACGTGGCCGAAGACGGCTTCGACAACAACCCGCACCTGGACGTGGTCAAGGCCATTGCCGAGGAAGAAGGCGCGGTCGTGGTGCCGGTGTGCAACAAGATCGAAGCAGAAATCGCCGAGCTGGAAGACGGTGAAGAGAAGGACATGTTCCTCGAGGCCCTGGGCCTGGAAGAGCCTGGCCTGAGCCGCGTGATCCGCGCCGGTTACGAGCTGCTGAACCTGCAGACCTACTTCACTGCCGGCGTGCAGGAAGTACGCGCCTGGACCGTTCGCGTCGGAGCCACTGCCCCGCAGGCAGCCGGCGTTATCCACACCGACTTCGAAAAAGGCTTCATCCGCGCTGAAGTGGTGGCCTATGACGACTTCATCCAGTTCAAGGGTGAAGCCGGTGCCAAGGAAGCCGGTAAGTGGCGTCTGGAAGGCAAGGATTACATCGTCAAAGACGGCGACGTGATGCACTTCCGCTTCAACGTCTAAGCGGTAACCTGCAGCACACACAAACCCCTTGAGGCTTGCGCTTCAAGGGGTTTTGTTTTGCCCGGACATGCGCCCTGTGCAGGGGCGGCCTTGTGTCGCAACGGGCCACAAGGCGGGCCCCGCCCCCAGCATCTAAGCTGAGGTTCAGCGCCCTTCTCGCCCAGAGCCGACACCATGCCCCACCCCACTCGTTTCGACTGGCAACGCTGGCTCCCCGGCCTGGTCACCCTGCTCCACTACAAGGCAGCCTGGCTACCCAAGGACATCGCCGCCGGCCTGGTGCTCACCACCATGCTGGTGCCTGTGGGCATCGCCTACGCCGAGGCTTCCGGCGTCCCCGGCATCTATGGCCTGTACGCCACCATCATCCCCCTGCTGGCCTATGCCCTGTTCGGTCCCAGCCGTATCCTGGTGCTGGGCCCGGACTCGGCGCTGGCCGCGCCTATCCTGGCGGTGGTGGTGCAATACGCGGCCAGCGACCCGCAGCGGGCGATCGCCATCGCCAGTATGATGGCCTTGGTCGCCGGGGCGTTCTGTGTGATTGCCGGGCTGCTGCGCCTGGGCTTTATCACCGAGTTGCTGTCCAAACCCATCCGCTATGGATACATGAACGGCATCGCCTTGACCGTATTGATCAGCCAGTTGCCCAAGCTGTTCGGCATCAAAGTCGACAGCGAAGGGCCCTTGCGCGACCTTTGGTCCTTGGGCCAGGCGCTATACGCCGGCCAAGGGCACTGGCCAAGCTTTGTCGTGGGTGCCGGTAGCCTGGCGCTGATTCTGCTGCTCAAACCGTTCAAGCGCCTGCCGGGCATCCTGATCGCCGTGGTACTGGCGACGCTGGCAGTGAGCGTGTTCAACCTCAATCAGATGGGCGTCAAGGTACTCGGGCAACTGCCCCAGGGCCTGCCCGGCTTCGTCTTCCCCTGGGTCAGCGACATTGACCTGGTCGAGGTGCTACTGGGCGGGATTGCAGTGGCGCTGGTGTCGTTCGCCGACACCAGTGTGCTGTCACGCTCCTATGCCGCGCGCCTCAAGATGCGGGTAAACCCCAACCAGGAAATGTTCGGCCTGGGCGTGGCCAACCTGACCTCGGGGCTGTTCCAGGGCATACCAATCAGCAGCAGTTCGTCGCGTACCCCAGTGGCCGAAGCTGCCGGCTCGCAGACCCAGCTCACCGGCATCATCGGCGCCCTGGCGGTAACCCTGTTGCTGCTGGTAGCGCCCAATCTGATGCAGCACCTGCCCAACAGCGCTTTGGCTGCGGTGGTGATTGCCGCTGCACTGGGGCTGTTCGAGTTTGCCGACCTCAAGCGTATCTTCCGCATGCAGCAGTGGGAGTTCTGGCTGTCGTTCACCTGCTTTGTCGGCGTGGCAGTGTTCGGTGCCATTCCCGGTATCTGCATTGCCGTGGTGGTGTCGGTGATCGAGTTCCTGTGGGACGGCTGGCGGCCGCACCACGCGGTGCTTGGCCGGGCGGATGGGCTGCGCGGTTACCATGACATGCAGCGTTATCCACAGGCCCGGCGTATTCCAGGGCTGGTGCTGCTGCGCTGGGACGCGCCGTTGTTCTTTGCCAACGCCGAGCAGTTCCAGAACACAGTGATGGCGGCGGTAGACGCGTCGCCAACGCCGGTGCAACGGGTGGTAATTGCCGCTGAGCCTGTGACCAGTATCGATATCACTTCGGCGGACATGCTGGCCGAGCTGGACCGGGCATTGGAGGGGCGGGGGGTGGAGTTGCAGTTCGCCGAAATGAAGGACCCGGTGAAGGACAAGATGCGGCAGTTCGAGTTGTTCGAGCATATGGGGGAGAAGGCCTTTCATCCAACGGTGGGCGCAGCGGTGGATGCCTATCTGGAAGAGAGTGGGGTTGATTGGCAGCCCTGAATGGCCTGGGGGAGCGGGCTTAACCGCGAAGAAGCCCGCGCCGACTCCGAAGCCGGTCAATCCAGATCAACATGGCGCTGGCATACACCGACACCGCCAGAAACAGCGCCATACGCACCGCAAATGCCTTGTACACATCCTGCCCACCTGCACTGTCCTGCACCGACTGCCCCAGCAAGATCAACAGGGTCGTCAGGCAACTGACCCAGTACGCCGGGCTCTGCCGGCTCGGCACCGCCTGGTACAGGCGCCGAGCCTGCCAGAGGGCGAACAGCAGGACCCACAAAAAGAACATCCACAGGTGAACGAACAGGCTCAGCGCTACCCACAGCGATATCGCCAACACCCCGGCAAGCACGGTTGAACCGATCAGCTCGCGGCTGGCGTGCCGCGCGCGGGTTTCACCGGCTTGTTGCCCCACGCTCACGGCCTTCATGATCAACGGCATGTACTGGTCAGGGGCGATCAATGCCAGCAGAAAGGCCGGCATCACGATCAACGTGGCACGCAGCGCCACCCAGCTGACATGCTCGCTGCCCAGCAGCGGCGGCACCGGCGGTGCTGGCGCATTGGCAGGTTCGGGGAACAACCTGTGCGCCACTAACGTGCCCAGCACTGCCAGCAGCATGCCTTTGGCCAGCGCTTCGACCACCGACAATGCCAGGGTGAAGTCACTGGTGCCGGCAGCGGCGATCATGGTCAGGCCGACCACCAGCAGGTTGGCCAGCAGGCCGTTGCCGCCCTTCAGTGCATAGCGCAAGGTCAGGAAAACACCCACCCCGACCAGTAACACCCCGGCCAACGGAGCATGGCGCAACAGCGGAATCAGCAGCAACCCGCTGCCGCAAGCGAGCAGCACCAGTAACGCCAGGGCCGGTGCCGCACGCAGCGGCAATGGCTGACTGCGCATGGCCAGTAACAGCACCGCAAACACCGGCGCCAGGATCGGCACCGGCAAGCCGATACCAAAGCTCACCGCCAGGCACAACGCCGCACCCCAGGCCAGGCGCAGCGCCCGCAAGCGGCGCCATTCAATAGGCATACGACAGCCAGCTCATCAGCCACATGAACAACCGGCCCAGCAGGTTCAGTGGGTTGCCTTCGCTGGGCAGGGCCATGACCTCGGCCTGACCACCGACCCGCAGCACGGTCTTGTCCTGAAGCTGGTCGAGCTCCAGCTGGACAATCACCGGAAAGCGCTGCGCCGAACGCAGCCACTCGCGGCTATTCTGCACGGTCGGCAGCGTACCCGGCGGCGTGCTCTGGCCCACGCTTACGCCATAGCCAATGCTGCGTATACGCCCTTTCAACACGGTGCCCGGTAGCGCATCGAGCACCACCAGCACCGGGGTTTCAGGACGCAAGCGACCGAGGTTGTTCTCGGTCATGTCGGCACTTATCCACACATCATGGATACTGATCAGGGTCATCATCGGGCTGCCCGCCCCGACATAGTGGCCAACGTCTGTGCGCAGGTCGGTGATCAACCCGTTCGCGTCGGCACGCACGACGGTACGGGCAAGGTCCAGGCGGGCCTTTTCCACATTGGCCGCAGCACTGCGCAGCTGGGCGTTGTCTTCCTGTGCCCCGCCCTGCTGCTCACGGGCGCGCTCCACTTCGGCGCGGGCTGCCGCCACTTGGCTGATGGCCTGGTCACGAGTGGCCTGGGCGCCTTCCAGGCGGCGCACCGACACCGTACCGGGGTCCTCGTCAATCAGCCGTTTGAGGCGCTCGGCGTCCTGCCGCGCCTTACGTTCGTTGGCCTGGGCGGCCACCAGCGCTGCCTGCGCCGAATCGATGCCGGCGGTACTGGCGCCGATCTGCCGGCGCACGGTATCGAGGTCGGCTTCGGCACGGGCCAAGGCAATGCGGTACTGCTCCTGATCGAGTTCGAACAGCACATCGCCCTGGCGCACCTCCTGGTTGTTGCCTACGGCCACACGCTTGATCTGCCCGGCCACTTCGGCGGCCACCGGGACCACGTAAGCCTGCAGGCGAGCTTGCTGGGTGTACGGCGTATAGCGGTCAGCCAGCAAGTACCAGAGCAGGCTGACGGCAATCAGCAGCAGCACCCAGCGCATGCCGCGATCCGGGGCTGACGGGGGCGGCGTGGGCATGGCGTCGCTCATTCGGTTTCACCTTGTGCATGCGCGGTGGGGGCTGGCTCGTCGAGCAATTCGCCCCAGTCGGTGCGTTGCTGCATTTGCTGGCGGGTAGCCGGGTCGATCGGCGCGCGGCTGGCGTCCCAACCACCACCCAGGGCCTTGTACAACGTCACCAGGCTGCTAACCGCGTTGCCACGGCTGACCAGGTAACCGTCCTGTTGCTGCAACAGCAGTTGCTGAGCATCGAGCACCCGTTGAAAATCAGCGAAGCCTTCGCGGTATTGCGAGCTGGCCAGATTCAGCGAGCGCTGCGCAGCCTGAGAGGCCTGGTCGCGAATGGTTGCACTCTGCAGCGAGCGCACCAGCCCGCTGGCAGCATCGTCGGCCTCACGGGCGGCTTCGCGCACGCCCTGCTGGTACAACTCGATCAGTTGCTGCAAGCGGGCATCTTCCACGCGTACGGTGTTCTTGCGCCGGCCATAGTCGAACGGGTTCCAGATCAGGCTTGGGCCAGCCGCCAGGTCGAAGGTGTCAGGCAGATGATTGGCCGATAGAAAGGTCCAGCCGATACTGCCGAGCAAGCTCAGCTGTGGATAAAGATCGGCCTCGGCCACCCCGACCAGCGCCGACTGCGCCGCCACTGCCTGCTCGGCGGCACGGATGTCCGGGCGGCGCTGCAGCAGGCTGGCCGGTACATCCTGCAACACTGCCCGGTTGGGCAAGGGCAGTTGGCCATGCCCGGCCGCCAGCTGCGGCAGCGGCCCAGGCGGGCGGCCGAGCAGCGAACACAGCACATTGCGCAGGGCATTGAGCTGGTTCTCGAACTCGGGAATGGTGGCCTGGGTCGCCAGGTATTGAGTACGCGCCTGCTGCCAGTCGAGTTCGTCATTTTCACCGTGGCGGAACAACCGCTCGGTGATCTCCAGGCTACGCGCCTGGCGCTTGGCGTTCTCTTGTGCAATAGCCAGCCGCGCTTCGGCAGTGCGCAGGGCAAAGTAGGTGTCGGCCACCTGCGCACGTAGCAGCAGCATGGCATCGGCGTAGTTGGCCTGGGAGGCGAAATAGACGGCATCGGCGCTTTCGATGGCGCGACTGAAGCGGCCCCAGAAGTCAATTTCCCAGCCGATGTCGAAGCCCACGCTGGATTGCCAGAACACCGAATCACGGGCCGAAGGCGTACCAGACTGATCCTGCTTCAGGTACAGGCTTTGCGCGCTCAGTTGCTGCAGCTGCGGATAACGCCCGGTCTGCACGATGGCCAACTGGGCACGGGCTTCAGCGATACGCAGGCCAGCCACGCGCAGGTTGGTGTTGTTGGCGTCGGCCTCGGCTATCAGCGCGTCCAGCGTTGGGTCGGCAAACACTGCCCACCACTGGCGCAGGTCGGGCGCCGCCGCGCTGCGCCCGGCCTGCTCCAGCATTGGCGTGCTCCAGCCGCCCAACCACGGCGTTTGGGGCTTTTCATAATCCGGGCCGACTTGGGTGCAACCGGCCAGCACCATCAGCAGCCCCAGGCCACAGCAGCGGTTGGGCATGGCTCAGGCGGCAGGTGGTGCCGGTTGCTCCGGCACCTGCAGCGCAACCCATTGCCAGAACAACACGTAGGCCACGCCAAGGATTACCGGGCCGATGAACAAGCCGATGATGCCTTTGACCACCATCCCGCCCAATGCGCCGATCAGTACCACCGGCATTGGTACATCGACCCCGCGCCCCAGCAGCAGCGGCTTGAGCACGTTGTCGGCAAGGCCGGCGACAAAGGTGTAGACGGCAAAAATGATGGTCGCCACCGTGAAGCCTTCGGCGTTGAACACATAAATGATCACCGGCAAGGTCACCAGCGTCGCCGGGGCCTGTGCAATGCCCAGCATGAGGATGACGATGGCCAGCATCCCGGCACCAGGAACCCCTTTGACGATAAAACCAACACCGATCAGCAGCATCTGGATGAAGGCAATGCCAATCACCCCTTGTGCCACCGCGCGAATGGTAGCCGTACACAGCGTGGCCAGGGGTTTACCGCGCTCTGCGCCTGAAACCCGCATGGCGATGCGCTGGGCAGCGATTTCACCGCGTTCACCGAAGGCCATGATGACCCCGGAAATGATGATTGCGCCGATGAACAGAAGGAAAGCCCCACCGGCGCTGGCCGCAGCGCCCAGCACCGTTAGCCCGGCCCCCTTGATCTGGGGCATCCACTGATTCAGCACACTGGCCATGTTTTCGGAGGCCGCCAACCACAGCGCATGCACCTTCGGCCCGATCAGTGGCCAGGCCGCCACGGAATCAGGCGGGACCGGCACGCTCCAGGCGCCGCTCTTGAGTAGCGTCACCAGGCTGTCCACCGATTCGCCAATCGACATCATCACCAGGTAGATAGGCACCAGCAGCAGCACCAGAACCAGTAGCACCACCAGCGTCGCCACATAGCCTTGCTTGAGCCCGGTGCGGCGCTGGATACGGCAATGCAACGGGTACAACGTAACCGCCAGGATCACCGCCCACATCATCAACTCCAGGAACGGCTGAAACACCTGGAAAGCGAAGATCACCAAGGCTGCCACCAGACCGGCCTTGATGAGCACATCGAGCAAGCCCCGCGAAAGGGCGCTGTCCAGCTTGAAACTCGACTGCATGATTTCACCTCCCGATACTCAATGCGCCAGCAAGGCGCAATTCACTGCCCCGTTTCAGGGGATGCCTGTACAGGGCTGTCATCGCGCAGCTGCCGCGCCAGGGCCATCATGACCAAGGGCACCACCGCCATCGACAAGGTGATGGCCAGCACCAGCAGGTCGTGTACCTGTTGGGTGAGTACCTGGTGCTCCAGCGCCAGCTTGAACACCACGAAGGCAAACTCGCCGCCCGAAGCCAGCACTACGCCCAGGCATAACGCCTGGGCCTGGTTGAGCCCACCGACCGTATGCCCCAGGCCATACAGCAAGGGCAGCTTGATGGCCACCAGCAGCATGGTGAGGCCCAGCACCATCAGCGGCATGCCGAACAGCAGGCGCAGGTCGGCACTCATACCTACGCCAACGAAGAACAATCCAAGCAGCAGGCCTTTGATCGGCTCGATCTGGGTTTCCAGTTCGTGGCGGAACGGCGACTCGGCCATCAGCACACCGGCCAGAAACGCTCCCAGCGCCATCGACACACCCACATGCTCCATCAACCAAGCGGTGCCCAGCACGACCAGCAAGGCCGTGGCGGTCGACAGCTCAGGCAGGCCCGAACCCACCGTCCACTTGAATATCGGGGTCAGCAGATAACGGCCAAAAACAATCAGCACACCAATGCCGACAGCTACAGCTAACAAAGGCCAGGCACCTTCGTCAGCAGTGCTGACATCGCCACCGAGCAGCGGCACCACGGCAATCAAGGGAATGGCGGCAATGTCCTGGAACAGCAGGATGGCCACGGCCAGGCGGCCATGGGGTTTGCCCAGGTCCTTGCGCTCGGCCAGTACCTGCAAGCCAAAGGCGGTGGACGACAGCGCCAGGCCCAGCCCCAGCACGATGGCGGCGGGTTTCGATTGGTCGAACAGCCAGAATGCCAGTAGCCCAAGTAGCACGGCGGTCAGCCCCACTTGCAAACTGCCGACGCCAAATAGCGCCCGGCGCATGGTCCACAGGCGCCATGGGGACAACTCCAGGCCAATCACGAACAACAGCATGACCACGCCCATTTCCGACAGCCGCGCCACGTTGTCCGGGTTGCCGAGCAGGCCAAACACCGACGGACCAATCAAGATACCCGCCAAGAGGTATCCCGGTACTGCGCCCATTTTCAGACGCTGCGCCAGCGGTACCAGAAGCACCACAGCCAAAAGGAATACCACCGTCGCCTGCAACAGGCTGCCGTCATGTGGCATGAGCTCGTACCTTCGCAGCTCCCTGCAGGGAGGGGTTCAGAAACGTTCTTCGACGAACTTGAACGGGTAGGCGACCGCCTTGTACTTGCCGATCTTGCCGCGTTTGGGCAGCTTCACGTGCTGGTCGCGGGTTATATCCTTGTAGGGAATACGGCTGAGCAGATGGCTGATGATATTCAGCCGGGCGCGACGTTTGTCGTTGGAGTTGGCCATGAACCACGGCGCCCAAGCGGTATCCGACGCCTGGAACATTTCGTCACGCGCTTGGGTGTATTCATCCCAGCGGCTATACGACTTGAGGTCCATCGGCGACAACTTCCACAGCTTGCGGCCGTCGTTGATGCGATCCTGCAGGCGCCGGGTCTGCTCATCGGCGCTGACTTCAAGCCAGTACTTGATGAGGATGATCCCTGAATCGACCATGACCCTTTCGAACCCGGGTACTCCGGTCAGAAACTTGTCCACTTGCTCGCCAGAGCAAAAGCCCATTACCCGCTCAACGCCCGCACGGTTGTACCAGCTGCGATCGAAGATCACCACTTCACCCGCCGCAGGCAGATGGCCCAGGTAACGCTGCACGTACATCTGGGTCTTTTCCCGCTCGGTCGGTGCGGGCAGCGCCACCACACGAAACACCCGCGGGCTGACACGCTCGGTAATGGCCTTGATGGTGCCGCCCTTGCCGGCGCCATCGCGGCCTTCGAAGACAATGCATACCTTCAGGCCCTTGGCGACCACCCACTCCTGTAGCTTCACCAACTCTACATGCAGGTTCTTGAGCGCTTTTTCGTACGCCTTGCCGCCCAGCTTTTCTGGCTGTTTTTTGGGGGGCTTCCTGGACGGCTTCGACATGACACGCTCCTGAAGGCGAATGAAGAGTGAGTATGGTCGATTAATGCCAGTTTGCCGCTTCGCTTGCAGATTGATGTGGGGGCTGTCGTGCAGCCCCCGGGAGGCACTATTTGGCCAGCTTGTTGTAACTGGTCATCAGGTTGCGGTAGTCCGGGATATGGTTGGAGAACAGGGTACCCAGCCCTTCGATGTCGTTGCGCCAGTCACGGTGCAGTTCGCAGGCCACGCCGAACCAGGTCATCAGCTGCGCCCCGGCAGCCTCCATGCGTCGCCAGGCCGAATCACGGGTCAGTTCGTTGAACGTGCCAGAGGCGTCGGTGACGACGAATACCTCGAAGCCCTCCTCCAACGCCGACAGGGCCGGGAAAGCCACGCATACTTCAGTGACCACGCCAGCAATCAGCAGCTGTTTCTTGCCGGTGGCTTTTACCGCTTTGACGAAATCTTCGTTGTCCCAGGCGTTGATGTTGCCCGGGCGTGCAATGTAGGGGGCATCAGGGAACTGCTCTTTCAGCTCCGGCACCAGCGGGCCGTTGGGCCCCGTCTCGAAACTGGTGGTGAGGATGGTCGGCAGCTTGAAGTATTTGGCCAGGTCAGACAGGGCCAAGACGTTGTTCTTGAAGCGGTCGGGGTCGATGTCCCTTACCAGCGAGAGCAAGCCGGTCTGGTGGTCGACCAGCAGTACGGCTGCGTTGTTCTTGTCCAGACGCTTGTATTGGAAGGCCACAGTGGATCTCCTTGCTTCAGCGGGTTGGGAGTATCAGCGTAGGCAAGGATGGAGGGTGGGAGAGACCGTCAGTCGGCTTGCCTGTACTGCCATGTGCCCCATCAGTTCACAAATTTCTGAACTGATTATTTGCCGCCAGCGATTTTTCCCCTCGCCCACCGCCACCAGAATCGCTTCACCACAATCACAAAAAAACCGTGAGGCCACTCCCGTGGACCAGACACTTCAAGTGCGGCAAGCCGCCGCCGACCTCGTCGCGGCGTTCGCCAGCAACGACACCGCCCGCTATTTCGCTTGCTTCAGCGAAGACGCCACCTTTCTGTTCCACACCTTTCCGTATCCGCTGCTGTCGCGTCGCGCCTATGAAGAGCTCTGGGCCCAGTGGCAGGCCGAGGGCTTTACCGTGCTTGCCTGCGAATCGGGCAACGCCCATGTAAGCCTGCAAGGCGACGTGGCTGTGTTCATGCACGATGTGGCCACGCGTATCCGCATCGGCGGTGAAGAGCACCCGTTGAGCGAGCGCGAGACCATCGTCTTCCGTCGCCATGGTGACCAGTGGCTGGCCTGCCACGAGCACCTGTCGGTCGTAACGCCGGCCTGATCACCCTTTACGCGGCGCTGCCGCCCTGCCATCGCACCCACAAAAAGGCCCGCGCACTGCGCGGGCTACAACAACCGCGCTGGAGCACCACCATGAGCCACTCGACCGGTATCGAGACCAACGGCGTCGAACAGATCCCCGCCGATCAACGCGACGCCTCCCCGCTAGACCTGTTCCGCCTGATCTTCGGCGGTGCCAATACCTTCGCTACCGCCGTACTGGGCAGCTTCCCGGTGCTTTTCGGGTTGTCATTCCAGGCGGGTGTGTGGGCGATTCTGCTTGGCGTTGGCATCGGCGCGCTGATCCTTGCACCGATGGGGCTGTTTGGCGCGCTTAACGGCACCAACAACGCTGTTTCATCGGGCGCGCACTTTGGCGTACACGGGCGCATCGTCGGCTCGTTCCTGTCGCTGCTCACGGCGGTGGCGTTTTTCTCACTCTCGGTATGGAGCTCGGGCGATGCATTGGTCGGTGGTGCCAAGCGCCTGGCCGGCCTGCCAGAGACCGACCTGACCCTGGGGCTGGCCTACGGTGTGTTCGCGGTGCTGGTCCTGGTGGTCTGCATCTTTGGCTTCCGCTTCATGCTGTGGGTCAACAAGATTGCCGTGTGGGCCTCGAGCCTGCTGTTCCTGCTGGGCATCGTCGCCTTTGCCGGGCCCTTCGATGCCGGCTACGCAGGCAGCGTCAACCTTGGCCAGGCAGGCTTCTGGGCTGCGTTCGTCGGCGCGGCGATCCTGGCCATGAGCAACCCGGTGTCGTTTGGCGCCTTCCTGGGTGACTGGTCGCGCTACATTCCACGCGAAACCCCCAAGGCACGCATCATGCTGGCAGTGATCGCGGCACAGGGAGCGACGCTGATTCCGTTCCTGTTCGGCCTGTGTACGGCCACCCTGGTCGCCACCCAGGCGCCGGACTACATTGCCGCCAACAACTATGTCGGCGGCCTGCTGGCAGTTGCCCCTAGCTGGTTCTTCCTGCCGGTGTGCCTGATTGCGGTGATCGGCGGCATGTCCACCGGCACCACCGCGCTGTATGGCACCGGCCTGGACATGTCCAGCGTGTTCCCGCGCCTGCTCAGCCGTGCTGGCGCTACGCTGCTGATCGGCGTGCTGGCGATTGGCTTCATCTTCATTGGCCGCTTCACCTTCAACCTCGTGCAGAGCGTATCGACCTTTGCCGTGCTGATCATTACCTGCACCAGCCCGTGGATGGTGATCATGATCCTTGGCCTGATTACCCGCCGCGGCTTCTACCACGCCGACGACCTGCAGGTATTCACCCGCGGCCAGCGTGGTGGCCACTACTGGTTCCTGCACGGCTGGAACTGGCGCGGCATGGGGGCGTGGATCCCCAGCGCGGCGGTTGGCCTGTGCTTCGTCAACCTGCCGGGGCAGTTCGTCGGCCCACTGGGTGACCTGGCTGGCGGCATCGACCTGAGCCTGCCGGTCACGCTGGGGCTGGCTGGCGTGCTGTACCTGCTGTTGCTCAACCTGTTCCCTGAACCTGCTGGCGTTTATGGCCCCCTGGGCCCGCGATGGGTGCGTTGCAAAAGCACCGCGCATACGCCTGTGACCACCGCCGAAATGGCCTGACTGGAAACCGACCATGACCACTTCCCACTATATCGCCGGCCATTGGGTCGAAGGCCAAGGCAGCGACTGCATCAGCGTCAACGACCCTGCGCTGGGGCAACCGTTCGCCGAGCTGATGGCCGCCAGCGTGAGCCAGGTCGACCAGGCCGTCGCCGCTGCCCGCAGCGCCCTGCCCGCCTGGAAAAGCACCTGCGCCAGTGAACGTGCCGCCTTCCTGCGTGGTGTTGCCGAACAGCTCGGGCAGCGCCGTGAAGCGCTTGTCACCCTGCAGATGCGCAATAACGGCAAACCGCGTCACGAAGCGGAAATTGACCTGGATGACGCCATCGCCACCTTTGGCTATTACGCCGAGCTGGCCGAGCAACTGCCATCGAAAAACCGCACAGTGCCGCTGGCTGCGCCGGGTTTCACCGCCCGCACCCGCCTTGAACCGGTGGGCGTGGTCGGCCTGATCGTGCCGTGGAACTTCCCGTTGGTGACCAGCGCCTGGAAACTTGCCCCGGCCCTGGCCGCCGGTTGCACCGTGGTGCTCAAGCCTTCAGAGGTCACTCCGCTGATCGAGCAGGCCTACGGCCAGATCGCCGACGCCCTGGGCCTGCCCGCCGGGGTGCTGAACATCGTCAACGGCAAGGCCGAGACCGGCGCCGCACTGAGCAACCACAACGGCCTGGACAAGTTGTCCTTCACCGGTAGCAACAGCGTCGGCAGCCAGGTGATGCGCAGCGCTTCGGCGCAGTGCCGGCCGGTGACGCTGGAACTGGGCGGCAAGTCGGCCATCGTGGTGTTCGATGATTGCGATGTCGATCAAGCGGTGGAGTGGATTGTTGCCGGCATCAGCTGGAACGCCGGCCAGATGTGTTCGGCCACATCGCGGCTGCTGGTGCAGGACGGCATTGCCGATGCACTGCTGCCGCGCTTGCAGGCGGCACTGGAAAACCTGCGGGTGGGTAATCCTTTGACCGAAGAGGTCGACATGGGCCCGCTGACCAGCCAGGCGCAATGGCTGAAGGTGGCCAGCTACTTTGCCACGGCACGGGAAGAAGGTTTGCAGTGCCTGGCTGGCGGCCATGCACTGGACCGTGAAGGCTGGTTCGTCAGCCCGACGCTGTATACCGATGTGCCGAAAGACAGCCGCCTGTGGACCGAGGAAATCTTCGGCCCGGTGCTCTGCGCACGGCGCTTTGCCAGCGAGGAACAGGCCATTGCCGAAGCCAATGACAGCCGCTTCGGGCTGGTGGCTACAGTATGCTCTGCCGACCTGGAACGCGCCGAGCGCGTGGCCGATGCGCTGGAGGTTGGCCATGTGTGGATCAACTCGGTGCAGGCGGTGTTCGTCGAGACGTCCTGGGGGGGCACCAAGGGCAGCGGGATCGGCCGTGAGCTGGGGCCTTGGGGGTTGTCAGCCTATCAGTCGGTCAAGCATGTAACCCGCTGTCTGGGCTGATACCGCAAGGGGCCGGGTTGAAGCTTTTCACCGGTGTCAGTCGACAGGCAGCAACCTGCAGCTTCAACGGCGGCAATGCCTGGAAAGGCTTTGAAATCGAGGTGATTAATCATCAAACCGTGGGGCAAGGCGAAATCTATGGTTTTCCGGCCTCCTCGCGGGTAAGCCCCCACAGGTAATCCACAACACCTCAGCCCTGTGGTCATCTTGTGGGAGCGGGCATGCCCGCGAAGAAAACCAACGCGGTGGATGGCACCGGCTTTGCCGGTGTTCGCGGGTGAACCCGCTCCTACAACGGCCTGTGCTGTGTGTAGGAGCGGGTTTACCCGCGAATACGGTGGCGGCTGCGACGGTGAGCGGCCGGTGGAAATTGGCCAGCAGGGCCGGCCCTTTCGCGGGTCAACCCGCGCCTACAGGCCACCGCGAAGGCTTTTCAAATGTTGAGCGCCCACGAGCAGTTTCACCCGCGAAGAGGCCGGTACAGGTCATACAAACATTCCCC
This sequence comes from Pseudomonas sp. FW305-E2, assembly GCF_058782925.1. NCBI lineage: Bacteria > Pseudomonadati > Pseudomonadota > Gammaproteobacteria > Pseudomonadales > Pseudomonadaceae > Pseudomonas > Pseudomonas sp. FW305-E2. Next base: position 20,637 of record NZ_JBYSYE010000048.1, read on the forward strand.
CCCGCGTGACTTTCTCCAGTGCCCGCAAAGTCCCACTTCCTGGTACCCCCATAATCACAACACCAGGCCGGACCACACATGCACCCTCAACGCACCGCCTTGCACAATGAACTGCACGCCCGTCCGTCACTCTATTTCGACGGCCCGGCGCATGTCTTCCACCTGGCCTTGCTCGGCGGCGATGCTGCCTGTACAGCATTGCTGCAGCGCTGCTGCCCTGATGTTCCGGACACCGGTGCCGCACAAGGCATCACTGACATGGATGGCCACCCGTTCAAATGGGAGCGGCACACCGAGTTCTTCACGTTGACGCTGGTTGTGCCATGCACCACAGCCGATACCACATGGCAAACCCTGCCGCCGGTGCTGGCCGAGGCGATTGCGCCGCAGGCGGCGCAGGTGATCAATGCAGTGCAGGTGCTGGTACGTCACGAACAGGACCTGAACCTGGCCCACTACGGTTTCAAAGACCCGTGCGGCTCGTGCGTGGGTGGTGGCGATGCGGTGGTGTGGAGCGACTTCCGCCTGACCGAGGATGGCACCAACCGCTTCCTGTTCATCAACAGGCGCCTCAATGCCTACCGCCAGGGCCGCATGATCCGCCGCCTGCTGGAAATCGAGACGTACCGCATGATGGCTTCGCTGACCCTGAGCACGGCCAAGCAACTGAGCCAGGAACTGGATACCTTCGACAAGACCCTGGTCTGCCTCTCCGAGCGCAGTGCCGGGGTCGATGGCCATGATTCCAAGGGGCTCTTGGAAGCCATTGCCCACCTGTCACGTCAGGTTGTAAGCCGCACGGTAAAAACCCGTCACCGCTTTGGCGCCACCCAGGCCTACGCACAGCTGGTGTTCGAACGCCTGGGGGAGTTGCGGGAAAGCCATGTGGGTGACTGCCAGCGCCTTGGGGTATTCATCGAGCGCCGGTTCAAGCCGACCGTGCGCTACTGCGCAGCCACCGAGCAACGGCTGGAGCAGTTGGCGAAGAACGTGGCCAACCTGGGCGACTTGCTGCAGGCGCGGGTGCAAGTTGAGATGGAGGAGCAGAACGCCGAGATCTTGCGCAGCCTCAATGCCCGGGCAGATGCCCAGGTGAAAATCCAGCGAGCGGTGGAGGGGCTGTCGATCATCGCCATCACCTATTACCTGCTGAATCTGTTCAAGCTTTTGTATGGCGGGCTGAATGTACTGGGGTTGGGACTGACGGCGCGCGATGGCTTGATGGCCATGGCGCCGCCAGTCCTGCTGGTGCTGCTGGTGATACTGCTGCGTATCAGGCAGGCCAAACAGCATTGAGTTGGGGGCGCCTTGCCCCCCGATGCCTACACCGACTCGTCAGCCGGCCGCGTACCTTCCTGCACCAGCACCATGCTCTGCGGCGAAGACAGTGGAATGCCTTCATCACGCAACCGGCCAAGAATGGTGAACAGCAGGTCGCTGCGGGTGCCCGATACCTGCCGCGGCCCAGCCACATAGCCACTCACACCGATCACCATGCCGCTGGCCGTCAGGTCCTTGAACGACACCGAGGTAGCTGGCGCATCCAGAATCGCCTCATGCTCATGGTAAGCCGCCAGCAGCAGCTCACGCACACGGTTGGCATCGGTCTCCAGCGGCAGTGTCAGGGTAATGCTGACCACGCCCAGCGCGTTGCCCATGGTCACGTTGCGCACGTTCTGCGAGATGAACTGCGAGTTGGGCACGATCACCGTGGAACGGTCAGACATCTGGATCTCGGTGGCGCGGACATTGATGCGGCGGATATCCCCCTCGACACCCGCCAGGCTGACCCAGTCGCCGACCTTCACCGGGCGCTCGGTCAGCAGGATCAGGCCGGAAATGAAGTTCTGCACGATCTGCTGCAAACCGAAACCGATACCGACCGACAGGGCACTGACCACCCAGGTCAGGCTGGTGAGGTTGATACGCAAGGTCGACATCACCAGCATGGCCAGGAACAGGAAACCCAGGTAACCCACCAGGGTTACCAGCGAGGCCCGCATGCCGGCGTCCATCTCGGTTTCCGGCAGCAGGCGGTCGCTCAGCCAGCGCTTGACCACACGGATGGCGAACAGGCCGCCGAGGAAGATCGCCAAGGCCAGCAGGATGTCCTGCGGCACGATGTTCAGGTTACCGAGCAGCTTGCCGCCGGTCCCATCCCAGTCGCCCAGACTCAACAGCAATTCGCTAGGGCTGGTGCCCGACGGCATCAACACCAGCAACAGTGCCAGGAACAGCACGACCGTGCGGCCAATGCCGGCCAGTATGGTACTGGCCTGGGCCTGGTGGCGAGGCGCCAGGCCCAGGGTCGACGCCAGTGCCAGGCCACCGGGCTGGCGGGGTGACAGCAGGGTTTCGCACAGGTCGCCGAAGAAGGTGGTCAGCAAGTAGGCACAGGTGATCACCAGGCTGACCCACAACAGCTTGGCGGTGAGGAAATAGGCGAGTGTCAGGTAGCCGGTGAGCAGTGCCAGCAGGATCAACGTCAGCCAGATGACCATCACGAACGGGATCAGCCCGGCCAGGCCCGTCGGGCGCTCCAGGCCATGCTTGCGCAGGGTGCGGCGGTAACACAGCAGCGCGCCTGCAAAGGTGAGCGCCACCACCAGCGCGGTCAGCCCGTTGACGGCCACCGTCAGCGCCAGGCTGGCGCCGATCACGCTGTTCATGCGCTCCATGGTCATCATGACCATCAGTGCCAATGCCAGCACCTTCGGGAACCAGCCCAGCGCACTGGCGACTTCGTCGTGGATCGCCGGCAACCGCCAGGACGGACGCTGCAGCATCAGCATGGCGCGGCCCAGGCCTGTGATGAAGGCACTGAACACCACCAGGGTGAGAATGTGATTGGTCAGGCTGGCGATATCCGAACCCAATCGTGCATTGCTTTCCAGTCCCCAGCGCAGCAACGACACCGAGCCGGCGATGGTGCCCAGGGTTGCCAGGCTAACGCCCAGAGCCAAGGCGCTGCGGCGCAGGCGGCCCTCCGGCAACCAACGGATCATGGCACTGGCCAGCAAGCGTTCAAGCACGCGCCTTACCAACGTCCACACCAGAATCGCCGCCACCAGGCTGGCAACGAACAGCCAGCGGTTTTCGGCGCTGAAGGCGCTGCTGATGGCATCGGCCGCCTCGCCGCGCAGGTCACGCAGGCGCGCCACGTCGTCCTGGGTGGGGCGGATGATGCTCTGCCAGAACGCCGGGCTCAGCGGCGAGGCTGCGCGGCTGGTGATTTGCGAGTTGAACTGGCTGCGGCGCAGGTTGACGATTTGCGTGGACAGGTCACGGGCCGACTGGGTCAGCTTGGTGGCCTGATCCTGCTGGGCTACCAGCGCCTTTTTCTCGGCCTCCAGCGCTTTGCGCTGCTGCGTCAGGGTAGCGGCCTCGCCCGGCTGGGCCGGGCCGATGACCTTCAGCTGATCGTCGAGTTTTCCCACATCGGCAGTGCGCTGTGTACTCAGTGCATCAGCTTGACGCTGAACCTGCATCGCGCCCAGGCGCAGTTGCGACAGCACGTCGTCGTTGGCCTCGCTGGTGACGCCTTGGCGGATCAGGTCCAAGCGGTCACTCAGCTGTTCGAGGCTGGCGTTTTCGTCCAGTGCGGGCGCTTCGGCAGCCGCCAAGTTGGACAATGGCGTGGCCGGGGCCGACCAGGCCGGGCTGACAAGCAACAGCATCAGGGCCAGCAGGGCAATCAGACCTGGGCAATAACGGGCAAGGCTGACACGCCTCATCGAATATTCCTCTTTGCAATTCGATTTGGCGGGGGATTCTACGCGGCTTCGGGCCGTCAGGAGAGTGCCGTTTCTCGCTTCAGCAATTGCTGTTTGCGCTCCACGCCCCAGCGGTAACCGCTGATGTCGCCATCCCGGCGCACTACGCGGTGGCAAGGGATGGCCACGGCAATACGGTTGGCCGCGCAGGCCATGGCTACCGCCCGCACGGCCTTGGGGGCGCCAATGCGCTCGGCGATGTCGGTATAGCTGACCCGGCTGCCGGCCGGCACCTCACGCAGCGCCTGCCACACCCGCTCCTGAAACGCGGTGCCTTGTACATCCAGCGGCAGGGCCAGGCCCAAGGCGGGCGCTTCGACGAAACCGATCACTTCAGCCACCCTCTGTTCGTAGGCGCTGTCGCCGCCAATCAGGTGGGCCTTGGGGAACTGATCCTGCAGCTCGTGTAACAAGCTCTCGGGGTCGTCGCCCAGCAGAATCGCGCAGATGCCCTTGTCGCTCTGGGCGACCAGTATTGCACCCAGCGAGCACTGCCCGAGGGCGAAGTGAATGGTTGCCCCGGCACCGCCGGCGCGGTATTGCCGGGGACGCATGCCCAGGCGCTGGTCGGCGCTTTCGTAGAAGCGGCTGTTGGAGTTGTAGCCGGCGTTGTAAATAGCATCGGTGACAGAGTGCTGGCCGTCTTCCAGGTGCGCACGCAGGCGCCGGGCCCGGAAGGCCGTGGCGTAGGCTTTGGGCGTAACCCCGGTTTCGGCCTTGAACAGCCGATGCAGGTGGAAGGGGCTGATGGCCAGACGTGCACTGAGTTGCTCGAGGCTTGGCGCGGGGTCGCTGGTTTCGATCAAGCGGCAGGCGTGGGTAACCAGCTGGCTGTGGCGGGTGGCGCTGGCCTTGCTGATACAGCGTTTGCAAGCACGGTAGCCGGCAGCCTCGGCGGCTGCGGCAGTGTCGTAGAACTCGACGTTCATGCGCTTGGCCTGGCGTGATTTGCAGCCGGGGTGGCAGTAGACGCCAGTGGTACGTACGGCGTAGACAAAGTGGCCTGTGGCGGCAGTGTCGCGGCTCTCTACGGCTTGCCAGCGTTGGTCAGGGGTGGTGTAGAGGTTCATCTTTGTTTCCCGGATATGTTGTTGCCTGTACGGGCGATGCAAAAACCTCAGGCCCGCCACAGGTACCAGGCCGCCACGGTACGAAACGGCCGCCAGGCGCCGCCCAGCGAACGCATTTGCGCCGGTGTCGGCGCCGTCTCCAGCCCTTTGAGCCGCCGATACCCCTCGCGCACGCCAAAATCGTCCACCGGCAGAATGTCAGAACGGCCCAGGCTATAGATCAGCAGCATCTCCACCGTCCATCGCCCTACCCCACGCAGCGCCACCAGGCGTTCGATCAACGCCTCGTCAGCCATGGTTAACGCCTGCTCCCGCGTCGGTACCAAGCCCTCCAGGGTGGCTTGAGCAATGCCCTGGACCGTCACCAGCTTGCTCGCCGAAAAGCCGCAGGCACGCAGGGTTTCCGGGGTTACCGCCAACAACTGCTCTGGCTGCGGAAAATCATCTGCCGGGAACAGTGCCAGCAAACGCCCCAGGATCGCCTCGGCGGCGCGGGCGTGCAGTTGCTGGTAGGCAATCGCCCGCACCAATGCCTCATAAGGCTCACGTCCCGGCGTAGCCTGGTGCAGGCAGGGCCCGATCGCTGCGATATGCCGCGACCAGTCCGGGTCAAGTGCCGCCAGGTGTTGCGTGGCCTCGTGATAGGCCTCAGGCGAAAGGTCGGCCAGCATCATGGCACCTCCATCAAGTCGATTGCAGGTCCAGCTTAGCGCAGCCGTTCATCGGGCAAACGCCGGTTCTTGCGCAGCTAATCTTTGGCATGCCATTGCTCGGCGCCATCTTCCCCGCATAGAATTGAGAACTATTCACAATCGCACACATCACTGGACTGGGCCTTCTCTACGATGCAGATCAACGACACGCTCAAGCCCACCGAGGTCGCTCTGCTCTACCAGTCTCACCATGCCTGGTTGCGTGGTTGGTTACGCAGCCGGGTCGGTTGCAGTGAACATGCCGCAGACCTGGCCCAGGATACCTTCGTGCGGTTGTTGCGCGCCCGCCACGTGTCGCCGCTCAAAGAACCGCGCGCCTACCTCAGCAGCATCGCCCGTGGCTTGATGATCGACCAGTTCCGCCGCCGCGCGCTGGAGCGGGCCTACCAGGAGAGCCTGGCTCACCTGCCCGAAGCAGAAGTGCCCAGCGAAGAGGATAAGCTTGTCATCCTCGATAGCCTGGAACGCCTCGACCGCGCCTTGCACCAGTTGAAACCGCGCGTCCGCCAAGCGTTCCTGCTGGCCCAGCTAGACGGTTTGAGCATCGTGCAGGTTGCCCAACGTCTGGAGGTGTCCAGGGCCACCGTTGAGCGCGATCTGGCCAAGGCTCTGGGCGTCTGCTACCGGTTGCGCTATGCCGATGCCTGATGGTACGCCCGCTCAGGCGCAGGTCGATCAGGCCATCGACTGGCTGGTGAAGCTGCGTTTCGACACCCCTAGCCCGCGCACCGAGCAGCAGTTTCAACACTGGCTGGCCAGCCACCCACACAACCGCCTGGCCTGGCAGCGGGTCAGTCATCTGGGCGATGAACTGGCCGGGCTGCCCAAGGACCTGAGCCGGCGCACCCTGGACGCTAGCCAGCACCCCAAAGCCAGCCGCAGGGACCACCTGAAGTTGCTGGGGCTGTTGGCCGTGGGCGGCAGCCTGGGCTGGGCCGCGCGCGAACCGCTGGGCCTGCCACAACTGCTGGCCGACACCAGCACCGCCACCGGTGAACGGCGCCAATGGCAAGGCAGTGACGGCAGCCGCATCCAGCTCAACACTGCCAGTGCCATCGACTTGCACTACAGTGCGGAACAACGCCAGCTGAAACTGATCCATGGCGAGGTCAGCCTGGACAGCAACCCCAACGACAACCGCCCATTCCACGTCGCCACCCCTGTCGGCCCGCTGACCACCTTCGATGGCCAGCTGTTGCTGCGCGAAAACAGCCAGGGCCTGCTGCTGTCGGTGCGGCGTGGTGAAGTCACGCTGTTCCCTGCCTCGGCGTCAGCGAGGCAGGTGCTGCCCGGTGAAACCTTGCAAGTCAGCGCCAACGGCAGCATTCAGGCCAGAACACTGCACAACGACCCCTGGGGTTGGACCGAAGGTGTGCTCAGCGTGCAGCAGATGCCGCTTGCCGAGTTTGTCAGCGAACTCGGCCGCTACCGACCGGGCCTGTTGCGCTGCGCTCCAGAAGTGGCGGGCTTGAAGGTTTCCGGCACCTATCAGTTGGCTGACACTGGGCAAATCCTGCAACTGCTCACCCGCAGCCTGCCCGTGCGGGTCGAGTACAGGACGCGCTATTGGGTCAGCATCGGCGCGGCGTAAAGGGATATCACTGCGCCACAGCCCGCATCCGCCCACGGCGCCGGTATGACTGCCTGGCAAAGCACACGAACAGCCCGGCCATCAGGGCCAGCGCCATGGGCAAACCGTGGGGCGCGACATTCATGGCCGCCCCACTGACCAGCGGCCCGACCAGGCTGCCTACGCCCCAGAGCAAGCCCACACTGGCGTTGGCAGTGACCAGGTCCTGGCCCTTGAAGCGCTGCCCGATCAGCACCAGCGCCAAGGTATAGATGCCCCCCGCCACCGCGCCCAGCACCACCAGCAGCGGCCACAGCAGCCAGGTCAGATTCAGCAGCCAAGGCAAACCGATGCCGATCACCATCGCCACCAGCCCGCACGCCAGGTGCAGCCCTGTGCGCTCAACCCGATCGGCCAGCCAGCCCAGCGGCAGCTGGAACAGCATGTCGCCGGCAAACACCACCGTCACCATCAACGCCGCCACGCCAACGGCAAAGCCATGGCTGGTGGCGTACACCGGCAGCAGCGACAGCACCACGGCATCGAAGAACGAGAAGAACAGCACGGCCATGCACAACGCCGGTGCCACACGGAAGAACCCGGCCAGGCCGAAGCTTTTTTCGCCCTCTTCGTGCTCGACATGGTCGTTAGGCACCGTCAGCACAATGCACAGCAACGCCAGCCCATAACAGACCGTGACGACACCCGTGATCCACGGGCTATCGGCGCCCAACACTGCCAGCATGGCCGGGCCCAGCACCTGAAAGCCCGTAAAGCTGGTGGCGTACAGGGCCATGATCTTGCCGCGGTTATGTTCGGGGCACAGTTCGTTGACCCACGACTCGCCGAGGATGATGGCGATCCCCATGCCAAGCCCCAGGCCCAGGCGCAGCAACGCCAGCAGCCACAACGAGCCGAACGCGGACTCGAGCAAGGCGATGCTGACCGTGCACAGGCTGAAACACAGCAGATAGATAGTGCGCCGGGTGAGATGGCGGCAGCAGACGTCGACCAGAAAAGCAGAGAGCATCATGCCGGCGGCAGGGATGGCCGAGATGATGCCGATTTCCAGGGTGCTCGCCCCCGCTTCATGCAGGCGCAACGACACCAGCGGCAAGCTGGCCCCCAAACTGAAACCCACGACAGAAACGGCGAACAACAAGCCCGCCAATAAACGCATGTTCATGTACCACTCCTGGCAAACCGAAAAGACGTGCAGAAACAGGCGCGCACGCCGAGACGGCGAGCGACGCTAAAGCGCAGATCCGTTCAGGCGAGGTGTGGCGAGAAGGTGAAGGCAAACAGCACGCTGCGGCGGCGCTTGAGCACCGTGTCACTCGGCCATGCACGACGCAGTGCCTGGAAGGCAGGCTGGCGGGCGTGTGGGAGGGACTGGGTACGGCGCATTGCTTTGGCTACTACGCAGGTGATTGAAAAAAGAGGCGGCACTCTAGCCACCTCCGGGGGGCTCGTCAATTGCCCAGGGGCCTCTGCCAGGCCCCCGGCGCGTTCAGCGTTTACCTGTACTTGGCAGAAACACCGCCAACAACCCGAACAATGGCAGGAACGAGCACAAGCCGTACACATACTCGATACCACGCAGGTCTGCTACGTACCCCAACAGCGCAGCGCCAATGCCACCAAAGCCGAACATCAGGCCGAAGAAGATCCCGGCGATCATGCCCACGCTGCCCGGCACCAGTTCCTGCGCATACACCACGATCGCGGAAAACGCAGAAGCCAGGATAAAGCCGATCACCACGCTCAGCACCGTGGTCCAGAACAAGTCGGCATACGGCAGCGCCAGCGTGAACGGCGCCACGCCCAGTATTGAGAACCAGATGACTGCCTTGCGCCCGATACGGTCACCGATCGGCCCGCCAAAGAAGGTGCCCGCCGCCACCGCGCCGAGGAACAGGAACAGGTGCAGCTGCGAGCTGGCCACCGACACACCGAACTTCTCGATCAGGTAAAAGGTGAAGTAGCTGGTGAAGCTGGCCATGTAGAAGTACTTGGAGAACACCAGCAGGCCCAGCACGATCAGCGCCGCAAATACCCGATTGCGCGAAATGCCGTGGGTGGCCTGCACCGCCTTGCGCGCCTTGGCCTGATTGAGGTGCTCCTTGTACCAGCCGCGCAGCATCAGGGTAACGCCGAGGAAGAACAGCCCGGCCAAGCCGAACCAGGCCACATGGGTCTGGCCGAACGGAATGACGATGGCCGCTGCCAACAGCGGGCCCAGAGCGGAGCCGGTGTTGCCACCGACCTGGAAGGTCGACTGGGCCAGGCCGAAGCGCCCGCCCGAAGCCAGCCGTGCAATACGCGAGGTTTCCGGGTGGAAGGTCGACGAGCCAATGCCCACCAGCGCCGATGCCAGCAGGATCATCGGGAAACTGCCAACGAAGGCCAGCATCACGATCCCCACCAACGTGCACAGGGTGCCAAGCGGCAACAGATTTGGCGTGGCCCGGCGGTCGGTGAAGAAGCCGACCCAAGGCTGCAACAGCGAGGCGGTGATCTGGAACGTGAGCGTGATCATGCCGATCTGGGCGAAGCTCAGGTCGTAGTTGGCCTTGAGCATCGGGTAGATCGCCGGCAGCACCGACTGGATCAGGTCGTTGATCAAGTGCGCCAAGGCGCAGAAACCGATGATGCGCATCACCATCGGCGAGGCTTGGCTTGCCGCTGCCGGGGTGGATGCGGTGGAGGCACTACTGGTGGCCATTTGCCTAAATCTCCGTCCTCTGGTTTGGGATCCGATTATCAGGAATCAAATAGATACATAGCTACCTTTTTTATCCCCCTGTCGCCACGCACTTGAAAATGGTTCTCAATATAATTAGCATCCTCTGCCAATGACCCCTGTCATCGTTAGGCCAAACGGCCCCTATCGTGAGCAGACCGCCCCCATGAGCCCGATGTCCGCCAAGCAGCTGCAGCCCGACCCACAACAGGAAGCGCTGGCGTGGTTTTCGTTGCTGCGCCAGCCCGGTTGCGACGAAACCCAGCGCCAGGCATTTGCAGCCTGGTGCCAGGTACAAGAGAACGCCCACGCCTACGCCGAGCTGGAGACGTTCTGGCAACAGCTGCAACCCGCACCTGCCCGCCCTCGCCCACGGCATGTCACTGTCCGTCGCAGTCACCTGGGTAAAGGGTTGGCGCTTGCGTTTTTGCTGGGGTTGGGTGCTGCTGCTTACCTGTACTGGCCGCTGATACAGCGTCTGGCCAGCGAGCTGCACACCGATGTGGGAGAGCGCCGCAGCATACGCTTGGCGGATGGCACAACATTGAACCTGGACAGCGCCAGCGCGATGAACGTCGACCTGCGCGGCCGCACCCGACAACTGCACCTGGTGCAGGGCCAGGTGCATATGGAAGTCGTGCTCGACGGGCGGGCCATGGACGTGGAAGTGGGCAACGCACGCATCCAGGTATACGGCACTCGCTTGCAGATAGCCCGCCATGCAGGGCGTGACGAACTCGTGGTATTCAGTGGCAAGGCCATGGTCACCCAGGGGGGTGAGCAGCGAATGGTCTCGGCAGGTGAGCGGGTAACCTTCGATGACACACGCATCGATCCGGTGCGGAAGGCTGATCTGAAAACCGCTGACAGTTGGCGCAACGGCCGCCTTAAAGCCACAGACATGCCATTGAGGCAGGTGCTGGAGCGCCTTGCCGGTTACCAAGGGCAGCGTCTGTGGATGATGGATGAACACGTGGCTCATCGCCGTGTGAGCGGCGACTTCAACCTCGACCAGCCTGGCCAAAGCCTGCAATCCCTGGCTGCAGCCCAGCAGCTGCAGTTGCTGGGTGTGCTCGGGCACTGGCTTGTGGTGCGCTGAAACCGGGGCTGGCCGCTAAGTTTTTGAAAGCGTGCAAATTTTTTTGAAATGAGTGTTGACAGAGGGGGCGTTCAAGAGAATAATGCGCGCCATCGGCTACATAGCTCAGTTGGTTAGAGCATAGCATTCATAATGCTGGGGTCCGGGGTTCAAGTCCCTGTGTAGCCACCAAACAAGACGAAGGGCTTACCGCAAGGTAAGCCCTTTTTCTTTGCCTGCGAAAAAGTTGCTGGTGCCCGCGCTAACCCATCCAGCAGCAGCCGGGCGCCGAACCACAGGTTTCGGCGCTGCTATCGTCGCCTCAACGTATTCCGGTCACCGCCACAGCCAGGCCAAGCCCGATCAATGCCAGACCAATGGCCCGGTCCACCAGCACTTGCCGCTCGATCATCGCCCTGCGCAATGCCGTACTGGAGAAAAATACCGCCACGAGGCTGAACCATAGCCAATGGGCAACGGACATGAACGCACCGTAGGCGAAGTTCAGCGCCAGCGGGCTGCCAGGCTGCACTACCTGGGTGAAGGCACTGATGACAAACAGCATGGTCTTGGGGTTGAGGGCGTTGGTCAAAAAGCCGGTGCGCAGCGCTTGCAGTACGCTGGCAGCAGACTGGCCAACCCCGTCCAGGTTGATACGTTGCGTGTTGGTCAATGACTTGTACCCGAGGTAGATCAGGTAGCCCGCACCCAGCACTTTCATGACGAAGAACAGCGCCGGGCTCTGGCTGATGATTACGGCAATGCCCAACACCGTGTACAACACATGCACCTGCACCCCCAGTGCGATACCTATGGCGGCCGCCAGCCCGGCCTTGCGCCCCTGCGCATAACTGCTGCGGGTGACCATGGCGAAATCGGCGCCAGGGCTGATGACGGCGAGCAAGGTGAACAGGGCGACGGCGATGAGTTCGGTCATGCTGAGGGCTCTCGATAGGCGATGGAAATGCACAGACCGCCGATTATCGAGCGCTTACGGATGCGGAAAAATCGATTTATGCTGAGATGAATCTGTTAGTTTTATTCACAGATATGTACAGCCTGCCTCGGCCTCTTCGCGGGTAAACCCGCTCCTACAGGAGAATATGTGGCCATGTAGGAGCGGGTTTACCCGCGAAGAGGCCGGCACAGCTGAACAGGGATATCATGAAACTGCCGCCACTCAACGCCTTCCGCTACTTCGACATCGCCGCCCAGACCGAGAGCTTCGTGCGCGCCGCCGAACACTTGCACGTCACTCACGGCGCGGTCAGCCGCCAAATACGCCTGCTGGAAGAAAGCCTTGGCGTGGAACTGTTCGAACGCCGCAACAGGGCCATTTTCCTCACCCCTGCCGGCCGCGCCCTGCATGGCACCACCCAGGCGATCTTCGAGCAACTGGAAGGCGCCGTGCAGCGCTTGCAGCACCAGGTCCGCGACAATGTGCTTGTGCTGTCCTGCGAGCCGACCATCGCCATGCGCTGGCTGATCCCGCGCCTGCCGCGCTTCCATGCCACCCATCCCGACCTGCAGTTACACCTGGTGGCTGCCGGCGGGCCGCTGGACTTCGCCCGCAGTGGGGTCGACATGGCCATCCGCCGTGACGACTTCCACTGGAATAACCAGCTGTTCAACCAGAAGGTCTGCGATGAATGGATCGGCCCGGTGTGCCACCCCGCCGCCAGCGCCAGACTCGATGGCCAACGGCTGCTGCACAGCACCACACGCCCTGCTGCCTGGCCCACCTGGCTGCGCCTGAGCGGCCAACAGGCGCGGCACTGCGAACGCAGCGACTACGAGCATTTCTACCTGTCGATCCAGGCCGCCAACGCCGGCCTGGGCCTGGCCATGGCCTCAGCCCTGATGGTGTGCGACGAACTCGACAGCGGGCAGTTGCAGGCACCGTACGGTTTTGTGCGCGATGGCTCGGCCTACCACCTGCTTAGCCCACAGCCTCTGGCCGACAGCGGCAAGTGCCAGCGCTTCGCAGAGTGGCTAATGGACGAATGCCGGGGTTGCCTGGCTCATTTGGGTTTGACGCAGAACGACGACCCCGCACTGCCATCGCCGCCCCAGGTGCGATAGCCGGCGGTATCCACATGAATGCGGCCTGATGGGTAGCGGCCCAGGCCCATGTTCCAGGCTTGGCCGTGCTGCTGCCAGAAACGGCACAGCGGATTGGGATCGGCCCAGGCCGGCAGCAGTATATCGACGGCGAACGCGCGGGTATGCGCACTGTTGGCTGCCCCGCCCGCACAGGCGTTCAGGCGCGGCTCACGGTAAGCCGAAACCACCTCGAACTGGCGCAGGATGCCTTGATCGTCGAGTGCCCTGATCAACGCGAGGGTCGAGCGTACAGCCGCCCAATTGCCGGGGGGCGGTACAGCGAAAGGCGATGCGTGGCACAGTTTCCAGTCCGAAGCCGAGCGCAGCAACTGGTGAATTGGCACTACACCGTAAAGCCGGGCATCTACCAGCATTTCACGGAAAGGGCGGGTTTGATGATCACCCGCCCACTGGGCGAACATCCACACGTCGCGCTCGTCAGCGTGGACAACGCTCGCTAAACACAAGCCCGCTGCCAAAAGCAGTTTTCTCATTCTTTATCCGTCCCTGCAGAGAACAAAGCCTGCGCTCCCACCGGGACTCATACTAGTTCAACGCGCAACCGTTACTGCAGCGTCAGCGGGCGGCCGGAGCAGAGGGGTGCCTGCGTGACGGGGTAAGCCGCTGGAAAGTCAGTCTTCGAACAGGGTACAGGCCATCACCAGGGCGTCTTCACGGCCGCCGGCGATCGGATAATAGTCGCGGCGGCGGCCAATTTCGTTGAAACCGTAACGCTCGTATAAACGATAGGCCGACTGGTTGCTGGCGCGCACTTCCAGAAAGCATTCGCGGCCATTGAGCTGATAGGCCCGGGCCATGAGGTGCTCGAGTAGGCGCAGGCCCAGGCCGCAGCCTTGGTTTTCCGGTTTTACGGTGATGTTGAGCAGGTGCGCTTCATCGATGATCACATTGATCACACCATGGCCCACTTGCTGCTGGCCATCGAACATCAGCCAGACTTCGTACGACTTGAGCGCATCCTGAAAGATTCCACGGGTCCAGGGATGACTGAATGCGGCATATTCGATCTTAAGTACGGCATCCAGATCCGCCTCGGTCATCGGGCGGAAGCTGATCGAGTCACTCATTCAACGCTCTTCCAGCGCGCCATCAGCTGGCGCATGGCTTTCCAGACGTCCGCCTTGCGTTGCGGCTCGTCCATCAACAGTTCAAGGCCCGGCAATGCCCAGGCGTCGCCCAGGCTGTCGAGCGTCAGGGTTTGGTAATAGGCGTCGGCGTCGACATTGGCGGCAAAACGCAGTGCCGGCAGGCCGACCAGCCACAGACAGGTACACGGGGCGTCTTCCAGGCGCGCCTGAACGAAGCCCTGGACGAAATCGCGCGCAGCCTCCGGCCCCTGGTCCATGTTGCCGCGCACCAGCAGTGGCCAGCGTACCGGCTCGCCGATGATCTGCGGGGCGTCGGGCAGGCCGGCGGCGCGCAGCATGTCCTTGAGCAGCAGATAGGAGGGATCGCGGCTCTGGAACGGCTGACCGGTGGCCAGTTCAACCAGCAGCAGGCAACTGCCGGCGCGCAACAACTGCAGCGAGAAGCGCGGTGGCGGCACCGGTGCCGGGCGCGGAGCAGCGGGCTGCTCTTGTGCCTCGGCAGGCTTGACGGCGGGTTTTGCCACACTGCCCGGGCGTGGGATCTCGATTTTCGGCCGCTCGCCGGAGCGGGCCTGGGGGATGACAGGCGCTTCGTTGGTTACCGATGCCGGCCTGACCTCGAAATCGATGTCCTCGACTGGCACAACCGGCAGCAGCAGCTCGGGCCGCGACGGTGCGGCGAACGGCAGCTCGGCGCGCGGCAGCCAGTGCACCACTTGCATGGCGGAAAGGTAGGCGCGGCGACGGGGTTCGGTCAGCAAGGGGCGGATATCCGAGGGGGTGAAGGCAATTGGGCATTCTAACGTGTACGCCGTGGTTTTTGCAGCGCCTATCAGACCGAGCGCCGCCCGCGCGGCGCATCGCGACGCAAGGCCGCTTGTGTCTTGATGGGGGATTAGAATCTGGAGTGAGAGCGGTGAATGGCAAGCTGAATGCCGTAGGTGC
>NZ_JBYSYE010000049.1:0-34874 GCF_058782925.1 Pseudomonas sp. FW305-E2
CGAATGCGATGGTTCATCGACCACCGTATTCGCGGGTAAACCCGCTCCTACAAGGGGCGTGTGCTTTTAAATGGTTATATAAGAATTCTTAAACAGTATTTTTAAGAATAATCCCGCCTCACTACTATTGCCCTCAAGCCAGGCGCAAATCCCCTTCAAACCTCTGCCCGGCGCCCTCACTCCAAGGAGAACGAGCATGAGTGCATCTCTGCGTAGCATCGACGGTCAGGACGAAGCCACCATCTTGCGTGAAATCCAGAGCGCCTTGCGCGACCTGCGTTTCGGTGCGGTGGAGATCACCGTGCACAACGCTCAGGTCGTACAGATCGAGCGCAAGGAGAAGTTCCGCCTGCAACAGCCCGGCAACAAGCCCGGCTGATCGGCGCCACAACATCCAAAACTAGAAAAATGCCAATCGGGAGCTTCACCATGTCCATCCGCCGTTATGCGCTCGCCGCCCTGGCCAGTGCTGTTTTTGCCGGTTCCGCCATCGCCAAGGACTACGAACTGCTCAACGTGTCCTACGACCCGACCCGTGAGCTGTACCAGCAGTACAACGCTGAGTTCATCAAACACTGGCAACAGGCCCATCCCGGTGACAAGGTGAAAATCCAGCAATCCCATGGAGGGTCGGGCAAGCAGGCCCGTGCGGTGATCGACGGCCTGCGCGCTGACGTGGTGACCCTGGCCCTGGCCGGTGACATCGACGAAGTGGCCAAGCTTGGCAAGACACTGCCCGAGAACTGGCAGACCCGCCTGCCTGACGCCAGCACTCCGTACACCTCGACCATCGTGTTCCTGGTGCGCAAGGGCAACCCGAAAGGCATCAAGGACTGGGGCGACCTGATCAAGAAGGACGTGTCGGTCATCACCCCGAACCCGAAAACCTCCGGCGGTGCGCGCTGGAACTTCCTCGCAGCATGGGCGTACGGCCTGAAGGCCGGCGGTAGCGAAGAGAAGGCCAAGGCCTATGTGCAGGAGCTGTTCAAGCATGTACCGGTGCTGGATACCGGCGCCCGTGGTTCGACCATCACCTTCGTCAACAATGGCCAGGGCGACGTGTTGCTGGCCTGGGAAAACGAGGCCTTCCTGGCCCTGAAGGAAGACGGGGGGGCCGACAAGTTCGACATCGTCGTGCCGTCGCTGTCGATCCTGGCCGAGCCGCCTGTGGCCGTGGTCGACAAGAACGCCGAGAAGAAGGGCAATACCGAGATCGCCACCGAATACCTCAAGCACCTGTACAGCCCGGCCGGGCAGAAGATTGCCGCCGAGAACTTCTACCGCCCGCGTGACGAGAAAGTCGCTGCGGAGTTCGGCAAGCAGTTCCCGAAACTGGACCTGGTGACCATCGACAAGGACTTTGGTGGGTGGAAGACTGCACAACCGAAATTCTTCAATGATGGCGGTGTGTTCGACCAGATCTATCAGGCACAGTAAGGGCCAAAGGAAATCGGGGCCGCGTTACGGCCCATTCGCGGCACAAGGCCTCCCCCACAAGGAACCATAGTCCCCTGTGGGAGCGGCCTTGTGTCGCGAATGGGCTGCCAAGCAGCCCAGGATACAAAAGCTTGCACCGGCCCGGGATTGTTTCCGGGCTGAGTGCGTTCAACCAGGGATATTTATGTCGCGTCGCATCTCCCCCGTCATACCCGGCTTCGGGCTGACGCTGGGCTACACCTTGGTGTACCTCAGCCTGATCGTGCTGATACCGCTGGCGGCCATGTTCATCCATGCCTCGCAGCTGACCTTCGAGCAGTTCTGGACCATCATCAGTGCGCCGCGGGTGATCGCTGCGCTCAAGCTGAGCTTCGGCACCGCCCTGTTCGCCGCCATCATCAACGGTGTGATCGGTACCCTGCTGGCTTGGGTGCTGGTGCGTTACACCTTCCCTGGGCGCAAGATCATCGATGCGATGATCGACCTGCCGTTCGCCTTGCCCACCGCGGTTGCCGGTATCGCCCTGACAGCCCTGTACGCGCCGCAGGGCTGGGTCGGCCAGTTCGCTACCGACCTGGGCTTCAAGATCGCCTACACCCCGCTGGGCATCACCCTGGCACTGACCTTCGTGACCCTGCCGTTCGTGGTGCGCACGGTGCAGCCGGTACTGGCCGACATCCCGCGTGAAGTGGAAGAGGCCGCAGCCTGCCTGGGGGCCAAGCCATTGCAGGTGTTCCGCCACATCCTGGCGCCGGCCCTGCTGCCGGCATGGCTCACCGGCTTTGCCCTGGCCTTCGCCCGTGGGGTGGGCGAGTATGGTTCGGTGATCTTCATTGCTGGCAACATGCCGATGAAGACCGAGATCCTGCCGCTGCTGATCATGGTCAAGCTCGACCAGTACGACTACACCGGCGCGACCGCCATCGGCGTGTTGATGCTGGTGGTTTCCTTCATCCTGCTGCTGCTGATCAACCTGCTGCAGCGCCGCATCGAAACCCCTTGAAGGAGGCCGGCATGTCCAGTTCATCCCTGAGTGCAAGTGCCGCAGCCAACGCCGCCCGCCGTGGCAGCGCCACGTCACGGCGTATCCTGATCGGCCTTGGCTGGCTGGTGTTCGCCCTGTTCCTGCTGCTGCCGCTGGTGATCGTGGTATCGCAGGCACTGAAGAACGGTTTTGGCACCTTCTTCGAGGCGATCTTCGAACCCGATGCGTTGTCGGCGCTGAAGCTGACCCTGCTCGCCGTGGTTATCTCGGTGCCGCTGAACCTGGTATTTGGCGTAAGCGCTGCCTGGTGCGTGAGCAAGTACACCTTCCGTGGCAAGAGCATCCTGGTCACCCTGATCGACCTGCCGTTCTCGGTGTCACCCGTGATCGCCGGCCTGGTCTACGTGCTGATGTTCGGCGCGCAAGGCCTGTTCGGTCCGTGGCTGCAGGACCACGATATCCAGATCGTGTTCGCCCTGCCGGGCATTGTCCTGGCGACCATTTTCGTTACCGTACCGTTCGTGGCCCGTGAGCTGATCCCGCTGATGCAGGAGCAAGGCACGCAGGAGGAGGAGGCTGCACGGCTGCTCGGTGCCAACGGCTTGCAGATGTTCTGGCACGTGACCCTGCCGAACATCAAATGGGGGCTGATCTACGGCGTGGTGCTGTGTACCGCGCGGGCCATGGGCGAGTTCGGTGCGGTGTCGGTGGTGTCGGGCCACATCCGTGGCGTGACCAACACCTTGCCGCTGCATGTGGAGATTCTCTACAACGAGTACAACCACGTCGCAGCCTTCAGCGTGGCCAGCCTGTTGCTGATCCTGGCGCTCTTCATCCTGCTGCTCAAGCAGTGGAGCGAGAACCGTATTAACCGCCTGCGCCATAGCGCCGCGGAGGAATGATTCATGTCGATCGAAGTTCGTAACGTCAGCAAGCGCTTCAACAGCTTCCAGGCCCTGAACGCAATCAACCTGGACATCAACAGCGGCGAGCTGGTGGCTCTGCTCGGCCCGTCCGGCTGTGGCAAGACCACCCTGCTGCGCATCATTGCCGGCCTGGAAACCCCGGACCAGGGCAATATCGTTTTCCATGGCGAGGACGTTTCCGGCCATGACGTGCGTGACCGTAACGTCGGGTTCGTGTTCCAGCACTACGCGCTGTTCCGCCACATGAGCGTGTTCGACAACGTTGCGTTCGGCCTGCGCATGAAGCCCAAGGGCGAGCGCCCAAGCGAGAGCAAGATTGCCGAGAAGGTGCATGAGCTGCTGAACATGGTGCAACTGGACTGGCTGTCCGACCGCTACCCCGAGCAGCTTTCCGGTGGCCAGCGTCAGCGTATCGCCCTGGCCCGTGCCCTGGCGGTGGAGCCGAAGGTGCTGCTGCTGGACGAGCCATTCGGTGCGTTGGATGCCAAGGTGCGAAAAGAGCTGCGGCGCTGGCTGGCGCGGCTGCACGAGGATATCAACCTGACGTCGGTGTTCGTTACCCACGACCAGGAAGAAGCCATGGAAGTAGCCGACCGCATCGTGGTCATGAACAAGGGCGTGATCGAGCAGATCGGCTCGCCGGGTGAGGTGTACGATCAGCCGGCCAACGATTTCGTCTACCACTTCCTCGGTGACTCCAACCGCCTGGCCTTGAGCGAAGGGCATCACGTGCTGTTTCGCCCGCACGAGGTGTCGCTGTCGCGGCATGAGACCGAAGGGCACCATGCGGCCGAGGTGCGCGACATTCGGCCGTTGGGCGCGACCACGCGGGTGACCTTGAAGGTGGAAGGGCAGAGCGAGCTGATCGAGGCCGAGGTGGTGAAAGACCATGACAGCCTGACCGGGCTGGCGCGGGGAGAGACGTTGTTCTTCCGGCCGAAGGTATGGCAGAAGGTGGCGGATATCTGAGTCGCACAAGGAAAAGAGAGCCCGGGCATGGTCCCGGGTTTTTCTTGCCTGAACGTTTGACAGGGCAGCTTTACAGCCTTTTACAAGCGAGTGGCGGTAGCGCACTTGTTATGCCCTATGGGTATTAATAAATATCTTCTTATTCCTTTACGAATATTTCGCCCTCCCTATACTTGTCTCCAAGCACGCAAACTTACTGGAGGCGTCCCCATGCGCAATGAGTCGATTCGCTACCTGATTGTGCCGGGTTGGCAAGGATCGCCAGACAACCATTGGCAGAGTCACTGGCAGCGCACCCTGCCCAACAGTGCACGGGTTGAACAGCAAGACTGGCTCACCCCGCAGCGGCAGGACTGGGTGCACGCGCTGGAGCAGGCGATTGCCGCCGAGCGCTCGCCGGTGATCCTGATTGCCCACAGTCTTGGTTGCATCACTGTCGCCCATTGGGCAGCGCAGGCAAGCCCAGCCTTGCTGCGGCAGGTGCGTGGTGCACTGCTGGTGGCGCCGGCAGATGTCGAACGGCCCACGTGCGCACCCGTGCTGCGCAACTTTGCGCCGATCCCTACCGAGGTGCTGCCGTTCCCTAGCCAGGTCGTCAGCTCGGACAACGACCCGGCCGTGAACGTGCCACGGGCGCTGTACCTGGCCCAGGCATGGGGCGCCGAAGCGGGTTTGCTGAGCAATGCCGGGCACATCAACGTCAAGTCCGGTCATGAGCGCTGGGAACAAGGCTTCGCCTACCTGTATCGCTTGCAGAGCCGGATCGAGCAGCGTGCACTGCGCCGCGCCTGATCGCCCTTACTGTTCACCCTTTGCCTGACGCCTGGCCATTACGGGCCTGGGGCGGGAGTTCGTCATGACGTTTCAAAACCCGTTCGGCCAGCCGCTACTGACCTTCCCCGAGCTGGACAAGAGCCCGCTGAGCATTCGTGCCAAGGCGCTGGTGTTCATCGACCCGCGCTCGCAGCAGCTGCGCGAGGACCTTGAGCGCCTGGCGCTACAACCTTTGCCAGTGCTGATCCGTGGCGAAACCGGCACCGGCAAGGAGCTGCTGGCCCGGCAGATTCACCGTACCAGCGACCGTGGAGGGTTGTTCGTGTCGGTCAACTGCGCGGCCATCAGCCCCACCTACGCCGATGCCGAGCTGTTTGGCTATAGCGCGGGCACCCATGGCGGTACGGCCAGCAGCCGCGCCGGCTGGTTCGGTTCGGCCAGCGGCGGCACCTTGTACCTGGACGAGATTGCCGACTTGCCGTTGGCCATCCAGGGCAAGCTGCTGGCGGCCCTGGAAAACCGCGAGGTCACTCGGGTGGGCGCGCAGCAGCCACAGCCGGTGGATGTGCGCCTGGTAGCCGCCACCAGCATCGACCTGGCCCGTGTAGTACGTGCAGGGCGCTTCAACGAGCGCCTGTACCAGTATCTGCGCGAGGGCGCGCTGGAGCTGCCGCCGCTGCGCGAGCGGCCGGGCGATATCCTGCCGCTGGCCGAGTACTTCGTGGGCATCTACAGCGTGCGCCTGCAACGGCCACTGCCCTTGGTGAGCGAGGCGGCGCAGCGGGTGCTGGAGGCGCATTTCTGGCCGGGCAATACCCGCGAACTGGAGAACGTCATCCACTTTGCCTTGCTGGTCAATGACGGCGAAGAGATCCTGCCAGAGGATCTCGAACTGCCTGACCCCTCGCGTTAGACATCGCTCATGGGTAAAGAGGCTGATGGTATTGTGTTTTTGGAATAAGCAGCTAAGTAAAAGATATTGTTGCGGAATAAAAAATTTGGGTATCGTCCGCCTCACGCCCACTGGTGAACCGGTTGGGCACCCGATTTGCCATCGTCGATGGCCCAGATTCAGAACAAGGACCACCATGAAGAAGACCCTGCTGACCACTGCCCTGGCTGCTGCCCTGTCGTTTTCCGGCCTGGCCGCTGCTGCCGAGAAACTGGTGGTTGCCGCTACCCCGGTACCGCACGCCGAAATTCTCGAACTGATCAAGCCGACCCTGGCAAAAGAAGGCGTGGACCTTCAGATCAAGGTCTTCACCGATTACGTACAGCCGAACGTGCAGGTGGACCAGAAGCGTCTGGATGCCAACTACTTCCAGACCCTGCCGTACTTGAAGAGCTTCAACGAAGGCAAGGGCACCCACCTGGAAACCGTGATCGGTGTGCACGTCGAGCCGTTCGGTGGTTACTCGAAGAAGATCAAGAACCTGTCCGAGCTGAAGGAGGGCGCCACCGTTGCCATCCCTAACGAAGGCAGCAACAGCGGCCGCGCCCTGATCCTGCTGCAGAAGGCTGGCCTGATCACTCTGAAAGACCCGAAAAACGCCCTGGCCACGCCAAAGGACATTGCCGAGAACCCGAAGAAGCTGAAGTTCCGCGAGCTTGAATCGGCCATGCTGCCGCGTGTGCTGGACCAGGTCGACCTGGACATGATTAACACCAACTACGCCCTGGAAGCCGGCCTGAACCCGGCCAAGGACGCGCTGGTGATCGAAGGTGCCGACTCGCCGTACGTGAACTTCCTGGTTGCCCGCCCGGACAACAAGGACAGCGAAGCCATCCAGAAACTGGCCAAGGTCCTGACCAGCCCTGAAGTGAAGGAATTCATTGCCAAGAAGTACCAGGGTGCGGTGCTGCCGGCGTTCTGATGCGCTTGCTTCACCTTGCATGACCCAACGCCGACACCTTTGTGTCGGCGTTTTCATTGCTGGGATCTCTGAAAGCTGGCGCGATCCCTGTGGAGCGGGTTTACCCGCGAAAAATCCAACGCGGTGCATGGCACCGGCTGCGCCGGTTTCGCGGCTAAATCCCCACAGTGCTCGCGCAAACTTTTGGGCCTTGAGCAAGGCAGCCCCTTACGGCCCTGGCACCAATCGCAAGGTACTCTGCGCCGGTATTACCCCCATCTGTGCCTTCTGATACTGCCCCTGCACATACCCTTCGGCCTGGTCCGCGTAATGGCGGTCAAACGGCACGCCACTCTGCCCAACCGGGTTGCTGGTCAGCGCCTGCCCGGCATCGGCAAAGTCGATCAGCCGCCGCGTCGACGGCCCGTACGTCACCGGCCATGGCGCCGGGCCGATCTTCGCCGAAAGGTTGTTCGGTACTTCATGAGTACCCGGTGCGGCAAACGGCCCAACGTTGAACAGCAGGTTCAGCGGCTTTTTCACCCCCAGCGGATGGTTGTGGGTCAGGGTATGGGCCTTGCCCCACTGCCAGCTGGCTGGGTCCTTGCCGAGGGTGTCGCGCAAGTGGCCAAGGCTCTTCTGCCAGGCTTCGCGCACGATCGAGCTGCGGTCAGTGCGCTGGTTGGCGCCGCGGGTGTTCCACCAGGGCGACTCGGCATCGGCGGCAAGACGCGGCAGCGCGGCATCGATGGCACGGGTGCTGATCAGCACCGGGAACCAGGTATCGCCCAATTCGTCATGCAACGCGGCATAGGCCAGCGCGTAGAGGAACTGGTTGAACAGCGTGGCACTGGTTGAGTCCAGTGGATAGTCGCCGCGCCAGGCAGCCAACTGCTCGACCAGTTCCTTTTCCTCGTCACCCTGGGCGATCTGACGCAACGTCGCTAGCAGCGGTGCCAAGGTGCGCGGGCCGTAATCGCTGGCCGTATCGAGTTGCAGCGCCTGGCTGTTCTGCATGTCCCATTTCACCTCCGGGTTGGCCAGCTGGCGATCGAGCTGGCGGCCGCGGTCGGCGAGGTTGTAGTAGCCGGGTATCGGCACCACGGCGGGTGGCTGGTAGTTGGCCGAGACGATATAACCGCTGGCCGGATTCTCCTGTTGCGGGTTGACGCTGAAGGGGTAAAAGCCGGGTTTGTCGGCCTGGCTGCTGGCGCCGTCGAGGATGAACGCCGGGTTCACAGCGTCCGGGCGAATCGGCAGTTTTGCCGCTGCCCACCAGCCGATATCGCCACGGGCATTGGCCCAGACGAAGTTCAGCCCCGGCGCCTGCACCTTGGCAGCCGCTTCGCGCATCTTGCCCAGGGTGTCGGCGCGATTGAGCTGGTAGAAGCCTTCGAGGATCGGGTTCTCGGTTTCGAGGAACGCCCACCACATGGCAATCGGCGTGGCCCCTGCCGTGGCGCCGAGGACTTCGTTGACGATTGGCCCGTGGGGTGAGCGGCGCAGGTTGATGGTGACCGGTTGCTCGCCTTTGATTGCAATCTGCTGCTCGGTCTTTTCCAGTGTTCGCCACTGGCCATCGACCATGACCTGGTCAGCGTTGGCAGGGTTGGTCTTTTCTGCGATCAGGTCGACGTCATCGTTCTGGAACATGGTCAGGCTCCAGCCAAAATCACGGTTGTGGCCGAGCAGAGCGAACGGGTTGAGAGCCTGGAAATAGCCGTAGAGATTGAAACCGGGCGCTGACAGCTCGGCCTCGTACCACACCGCAGGTACGGCGAAGCTGATGTGCGGGTCGCCAGCCAGCAAAGGTTTGCCACTGCGAGTGCGGCTACCCGCGACCGCCCAGGCGTTGCTGCCTTCGAACTGCGGGATGCCGGCGTCGCCCAGTGCGTCATTGCTTAAGCGCGCAAGTGCTTCCAGGCTTTGCCAGTCGGCAGCGGCCAGTGGCGTGCCCAATGCGCCCTCGGGTTGCCAGCCAAGGTCGAATATTTTCAGGTAGTCAGGCCCCAGCTGGTCGCGGATGTAGGTCAGCGCTGGCTCGGTGCGGAACGCGGCGGCAAAACTGTAGGCCAGGTAGCCGGCGATGCTCAGCGTGTCCTCGGCGGTGAACGGGCGCGGGGTGATGCCGAGCAGGTCGAATTCCGTGGGCTTGGGGTGGCTGGCCTGCCAACTGTTGACCCCCTCGAGGTAGGCTTGCAGGGCCTTCCATGCCGGCGCCTGCGGATCCTGCCGCTTGGCCATCAGCGCGGCCTGCTCGCGTATGCGCAGGCTGCGGAACAGGGTGTCGGTGGGCAGCAGCTTGTCGCCGAGCACCTCAGCCAGTTCGCCACGGGCCAGGCGGCGCAGGATCTCCATCTGGAACAGCCGGTCCTGGGCATGCACGTAGCCCAGTGCACGGTAAAGGTCCGGCTCGCTCTGTGCTTGCAGGTGTGGCACGCCGCGGGCGTCGTAGCGCACGCTGACCGGCGCTTGCAGGCCGGTAATGGCGACCTCGCCCTCGCGCTGCGGCAGCTTCCCCTGCACGTACCAGTAACCGGCGGCGCCAGCGGAAACGGTGACTACCACCGCCAGCAGGGTCAGGCTGCGCTTCATTCAGACTCCTTGTGCATTCAAACGAAAAATGTGGTCCGATCATCGGCGGATTCGCGAACAGAGCATAGCCCCAGGAAGGAGTTTCCATGTCCCTCAGCGAAAAACACAAAATGCTCACCGGCCAGCTCTACCACGCTGGCTGCCCTGAACTGCAGGCCGAGCAGATCGCCAACAAACACTGGATGCACCGCTACAACAACAGTGTCGAACTGCTCAACGACGCACGCCACGGGCTGCTTGTGGCGCATTTTGGCCAGGTTGGCGAAGGCGCGGTGATTCGCCCGCCGTTCTATTGCGATTACGGCTACAACATCAGCGTTGGCCGTAATACGTTCATGAACTTCAACTGCGTGATCCTCGACGTGGTGCCGGTGCGTATCGGCGACGACTGTCAGATCGGCCCCAACGTGCAGATCTACACCGCCGACCATCCGCTCGATCCTGAAGTGCGGCGCAGCGGGCTGGAGAGTGGGCGGACGGTGACCATCGGCGACAACGTGTGGATCGGCGGTGCGGCGATCATCCTGCCGGGGGTGACCATCGGTGATAACGCTATCGTCGGCGCCGGCAGTGTGGTGACCCGGGATGTGCCCGCGGGCGCGACGGTGGTGGGTAACCCGGCGAGGGTCCGTCAGCCCGACCAAGGGCAGTAGCAGCCTACCGCCAGGGTATTGGAGGCGTTGACCTGGCGGCCGTCGAGCAAAGCCTTGAGGATTGGCTCGATGAAGCTGTTGCTGGCGTTGCACACGGCACCTTCGCTGTAGGGGCCAAAATAAGCCAGGCGGCCTTGCCGGTCCCAGATGGCCACGGCCGGGGACGCAGGCAGGTGCTCGCTGCCGGGCAGGTGGGTGATGGGTTGCAAGCTACCGATATTGGCCGGTAGCTGGCCGTGGCTGCCGGGCTTTTGCAGCACATGGAAGGTAACGTCGTGGCCAGCGAACTGGCTGATAAGGTCGCCCAGGTGCTGTTGGTTGCCAACGTTGCATGGGCAGGCCGGGTCCCAGAAATGCACGACACGGATCGGGCCAGCACCGGCCAGCTCGGCAGGTAGCTGTAACTGGCTGCCGTCGAACAGCGTGGCCTGGTTGTCGAACGGGCGCAGGTAGCGGGCCTGAAAGGCGCTGTAGGCCTGCCAGAGAATTACGGCGCCGACCAACAAGGCGATGACCGTGCACAGCGGTTTGATGATTCGGCTATTCATGAAGAGTCGGTGGCCCTTGTGGGAGCAACTGTCTTGCTCAATTTCTAAAAGCTGGCGCCGATCCCTGTGGGAGCGGCCTTGCGTCGCGAAAGGGCCGCGCAGCGGCCCCAGGATCTCGGCATCATGCATAGATCGCTGGGGCCGCTTTGCGGCCCGTTCGCGACACAAGGCCGCTCCCACAATTAGTTCGGTGCTGGTTGTTGGAGGTGAGCAAGCTTGCCATGGCGCCGGCCAGAGCTGAAGATTCCAGATCAATACTTGCATCAATGTGGATGTACCCGATGCCCCCTGCCTTTCACCCCGACTGCCTGCGCACCAGCCTGGCGCCGTTCACCACTCGCCAGCCACTGTCGGCACAAGCGCAGGACTACCAGCGCTTCTATGGCCTGGACCTGCCGGCACACAGCTGGCTGGGCGGCTTCCAGGCGGCGGGGTTCGACCTGGTCGGGCAGGCCTGGCTACCCGAGCAGCCCAGCGCGACGTTGTTCCTGCTGCACGGCTATTACGACCACATGGGCCTCTACCAGCATGTGATTGCGTGGGCACTCAAGCAAGGTTTTGCGGTGATCAGTTGCGACCTGCCCGGCCACGGCCTGTCCAGCGGCGAGCGGGCCAGCATCACTGACTTCGCGGTGTACCAGCAGGTGCTGGAGGCCTTGTTCGAACAGGCGCACACGCTGCAACTGCCGCACCCGTGGCACCTTTGTGGGCAGAGCACGGGGGGGGCGATTGCCGTGGACCATCTGCTGCACCAGGGCGCACGCAGCCCCGTCGATGGCCAGGTCATCCTGCTGGCCCCGCTGGTGCGGCCATGTTCCTGGCGCTGGTCGAAGTTCAGTTATTGCGTGCTGCGCCACTTCGTCAATGGCATCGAACGGCGCTTCAGTGAGAACACCAACGACCCGGCCTTCCTGCCGTTCCTGGAGGCCGACCCGCTGCAACCGCGTCGCCTGCCAACGGCCTGGGTGGGCGCACTGATCGCCTGGGTCAAACGCATCGAGGCCGCGCCGCGCAGTGCGCGTCGGCCATTGATCGTGCAGGGGGAGGCAGATGGCACGGTGGACTGGCCCTACAACCTCGAAGTGCTCAAGGCCAAGTTTGCCGAGCCACAGATCCTGATGCTGCCCGAGGCCCGTCACCACCTGGCCAACGAGTTGCCGGGCATCCGCCAGCGCTACTTCGACTTCATCGACCAGCGCCTGGGCTGATCACTTCAGGTCGTTGGTGCTTTGACCAACCGCCAGGGCGGCGCGTACAGCGGCCAGGGCCGCCTGGTAGTAAGCCTTGCCCTCTGGCGACTCGGCAAAGGTGGCGAACGCTTCCAGCTCGGCATCGGACAGGTCGCGGTAGACGTACAGCAGGGTGTTGTTCAGGTCTTCGCCAATCTGCCCCATCAACCGCTGGCGCTGGCCATCCAGCAGGCTTTGGGCCTGGCCGCCGCCGAACAGGCCGGGGATCATCGAGCTGAGGCTGTCGGCGGCTACACCGGCGATGGCAAGGCTGACTTCGGCGCCGGCTTCACGCGCAGGCAGGGCTTGGGCCAGGTGGCCGATGACCAGCAGACGATCGTCGCTGGCCTGGATCTTGGGCAGGCCTTTGGCGTTCTTGGCCAGTTCGTCCTTGCGGGTGGCCTTGAGCTCGGCCGCCACCACTTTGCGCCCTAGCGGTGACTGGAAGAAGGCCAGGGCCGGTGCCGGGTTGGCCAGGGTGGCGCGCAGCTTTGCCTGGGCGCGACGGTCCACCGCCTGGGCCTGGAAGCGCTGGTTGCTGTTGTTGACCAGCGCCTGGTAAACGGCGGGTGGCAAACTGTTGCGGTAGCGCTCCTGGGCAGCGGTCAGGGCATCGTTGAAGTGGGCGCGCTGGTCGGGCCAGCCGGCGGCCTTGTACAGTTGATCCAGGTTGTCTGCCCAGACAGGCATGGTGCAGATCATCAGCAGAATCAGGGAAAACAGACGGCGCATTCAGGACTCCTGTCGGCAGGTGGCTATTGTCCTTGGCCCGGCGCCGGTTTGTCGAGATACCCGCGTGTTTCTCGGCCAAGTGGCGCTGTGCGGCGACAGGGCGAATGGATATGATGCGCGCCATGCACATATCCCCTGAACACCCGATGCTTGCGGCCGTCGTCGACGATCTGGCCACCCATGGCTGGTCCCAGCAGGCGCACTTTCTGCCTGCCGACCTGGTGCGCGCGCTGGCGGCCGAGTGCCGTCGCCGTGATGCCGAAGGCGAACTGAACCCCGCAGGGGTTGGGCGGGGTGCTACCCAGGAGGTGCGCGAAGCCATTCGCGGTGACCAGATCCAGTGGATCGACCCGGGGCAGGCCGAGGCCTGCGACCTGTACCTGGCGGCGATGGATCAGCTGCGCCTGGCAATCAACCAAGGCCTTTTCCTGGGCCTGGAAGACTTTGAATGCCACTTTGCCCTGTACCCACCGGGGGCGTTCTATCGCCGGCACCTGGACCGCTTCCGCGACGATGACCGTCGCATGGTCTCGGCGGTGCTTTACCTCAATGAAGGCTGGCAATCGCATGACGGTGGCCAGTTGCGTATGTTCCTGGCCGACGGTGTCGAGCACGATGTCGAGCCAGTGGCCGGTTGCCTGGTGGTATTCCTGTCGGGCGAAGTGCCTCACGAAGTCCTGCCGGCCGGGCGTGAGCGGCTGTCATTGACCGGCTGGTTCAGGCGGCGTGGCAATGACCCGTTCTGAGAGGCCCAAGGTGCTGGTGAGCGCCTGCCTTTTGGGGCAGCCAGTACGCTATGACGGCCGGGCAAGCGGTCATCCCGATTTGTTGCAGCAGTGGCAGGCCGAAGGGCGCGTGGTGCCGTTGTGCCCGGAGGTAGCCGGCGGCTTGCCGACACCGCGGCCGCCAGCAGAGATCCCGGGAGGGCAGGGCAGCGCAGTGCTCGATGGCGACGCGCAGGTGCTGACGGTGACGGGTGAAGATGTCAGTGCCGCGTTTCTGGCGGGTGCGCAGTTGGCGCTGGAGCTGGTACGGCGGCATGGCATTCGTGTAGCGGTGCTGAAGTCTGGCAGCCCTTCGTGTGGCAACCGGTTGACCTATGATGGCACCTTCAGGGGTGTGAAAGTGGCGGGGGAAGGGATAACCACGGCGCTGCTGCGGCGGGCGGGCGTGCAGGTGTTCAGCGAGCTGGAGCTGGACCAGGCGCGGCGGGCTTTGGCTGATAGATCTGTTTGAACCTGTGCCGGCCCTTTCGCGGGTGAACCCGCTCCTACCACGGTGGTGGACACCCATCGGGGGTTGGACACAGCCCGTCGTGTAGGAGCGGGTTCACCCGCGAAGAGGCCGGCCCTGCTGGCCAATCTCCACCCGCCGTTCACCATTGCCGCCGCGAACGTATTCGCGGCTACAGGTTGCAAAGAAGACCTCACTGCCCGGCTGCAGTCTCCTGCACACCCTTGAACCACTTCTGCTCAAGCTCGGCAGTCCGGCCATTGTCTTTCAAGCGCTGCAACGCATTGTTTACGGCGCTTTCAAAAGCCGGGTTGTCCTTCTGAAACGGGATCACCAGCTTCTTCTCGCCAATCGGCAGGCTCACATCGAGCGGGCCGTCGCCTGTGAGCGATTCACTCGACGGGGCGAACGCGATGTCGTACTTGCCACTCTCGACACCCGCCAGCACTTCGGCAGACGGGGCTTCGACGAACTCGGCGCGCAAGTCCAGTTCCTTGGCCAGGGCCTGGCCAAATTCGATGTCGAAACCTGTCAGGTGGTCGTCTTGTTTGAAGGCGTATGGCGAGTTCTCGGCCTGTACGGCAATGCGCAGTTCGCCCCGGTCGGCGATTTCGTCGATCAGCTCTGCCTGAGCCAATGGACTGATCAGTACTGCCAGCAGTACCCCTATGGTCGAACGCATGTATGCCCCTTTTCTTTTAGCAGTTTGAAATCGATCGCCACGGCTTTCTTCCTCGCCGTGATCGAGCGCAGCCTATGACCTTCAAGCCTCGGCATTGTTTAACCCTGACTGAAATATTTCTGCCAGGCAATGTGAACACCTTGGCGCATATTTCAACTAAGGTGAACTACCGCCGCGTTTGGATGACAGGCTGCGGTCAATAAGTGAATCACAGGAGAAGTGAATGAACAGCCTATTTTCGCGTGCTGCCGTTGCCGGTCTGCTGATGGGAGCGTCGGTGTTCGCCAGTGCCGCAGACGCCCTGAAGAGCCAGGAGCCGCCCAAGGAGGCGAAGGTCTTCATCGTTTCCCCCGCCGATGGTGCCACGGTCGACAAAACCTTCACCGTCAAGTTCGGTATCGAGGGTATGGGCCTCAAGCCTGCGGGTGACCAAACCCCGCACACCGGGCACCACCATCTGCTGGTGGATGTCGACAAAGAGCCGGTGGCTGACATGCCACTGCCGACCAGCCTGATGCCAGAGGCCGGCGTCGCACTGCCGAAGGGGCCGCAAGTGCTGCACTTTGGCAAGGCACAGACCGAAACCAGCATTACCCTGACCCCGGGCAAGCACACCCTGCAACTGATTCTGGGTGACCAGTATCATGTGCCGTTCAAGCCTAGCGTCGAGTCGAAGAAGATCACGGTTGAAGTGAAATAAAAAAAGGGAGGCCTTCAGGGCCTCCCTTTTTCATGCTGCACCGAGACTTAGAACAGGACGCGGGAACGGATGGTGCCCTTGACCTGTTGCAGTTTCTCTTGCGCAAGGTCCGAGTACTCGGCGTCAACGTCGATTACCACGTAACCGACTTTCTCGTTGGTCTGCAGGAACTGACCGGAGATGTTGATACCGTTCTCGGCGAAGACCTTGTTGATCTCGCTGAGCACGCCCGGGATGTTTTCGTGGATGTGCAGCAGGCGGTGCTTGCCTGGGTGAGCCGGCAGGGCCACTTCCGGGAAGTTGACCGAGGACACCGAGGTACCGTTGTCGCTGTACTTGACCAGCTTCTCGGCCACTTCCAGACCGATGTTGGCCTGGGCTTCGGCGGTGGAACCACCAATGTGCGGCGTCAGGATCACGTTGTCGAGGCCGCGCAGCGGGCTTTCGAACTCTTCGTCGTTGGAGCGTGGCTCGACCGGGAACACGTCGATGGCGGCGCCGATCAGGTGCTTGTCCTTGATGGCAGCGGCCAGGTGGTCCAGTTCGACCACGGTGCCACGGGCGGCGTTGATCAGGATCGCGCCCTTCTTCATCGAGCGGATTTCCTTCTCGCCGATCATCCACTGGGTGGAGGGCAGCTCAGGCACGTGCAGCGAGACGATGTCAGCCAGGCCCAGCAGCTCGTTCAGGCTGGTGACCTGCACGGCGTTGCCCAGTGGCAGCTTGGTCAGCGGGTCGAAGAAGTACACCTGCATGCCCATGTTCTCAGCCAGTACCGAAAGCTGGGTACCAATCGAGCCGTAGCCGACGATGCCCAGTTTCTTGCCGCGGATTTCAAACGAGTTAGCCGCGCTCTTGATCCAGCCACCACGGTGGCAGGAGGCGTTCTTCTCAGGGATGCCGCGCAGCAGCAGGATGGCTTCGGCCAGCACCAGCTCGGCCACCGAACGGGTGTTGGAGTACGGTGCGTTGAACACGGCGATACCGCGCGCGCGGGCAGCTTCCAGGTCAACCTGGTTGGTACCGATGCAGAAGCAGCCAACAGCGACCAGTTTCTTGGCGCAGTCGAAGATCTCTTCAGTGAGCTGGGTACGCGAACGGATGCCGATGAAGTGGGCGTCAGCGATCTTTTCCTTCAGCTCGGCTTCCGGCAACGAACCAGTGAGGTATTCGATGTTGGTGTAGCCGGCGGCCTTGAGAGTATCGACCGCGTTCTGGTGCACACCTTCAAGAAGAAGGAACCGGATCTTGCTCTTGTCGAGAGAAGTCTTGCTCATCTGCGTAAACCTGTATCCCGGAGATAAATTGGCGAGGGGTGATGCCAGGCGCGAGGGCAGCCTTAGCATGAACAGCGGGAGGGCTATGCTAGCATACGCGACACAATCTGAGCTTATCCCGACAGGTGAAGAGTGCTCAGGGTGACCATGAATAAGTCGAGAGTTCCAGCGATGACCCACCCCGCTGTTATTGAAGAACTGATGACCCTTGTCGACCCTGGCAAGGTCCTGACTGACCCGGTTTCCCTCGAAGCGTATGGCAAGGACTGGACCAAGCATTACCCGCCAGCGCCCAGCGCCATCGTCTTTCCCAAAACGATAGAACAGGTGCAAGCCATTGTGCACTGGGCCAATGCGCACAAGGTGGCGCTGGTGCCCTCTGGCGGGCGCACCGGGCTTTCTGCCGGCGCCGTGGCGGCCAATGGCGAGGTTGTCGTCGCCTTCGACTACATGAACCAGATCCTTGGCTTCAATGCTTTCGACCGTACTGTGGTTTGCCAGCCAGGGGTCGTCACCCGCCAGTTGCAAACCTACGCCGAAGAGCAAGGTCTCTATTACCCGGTGGACTTCGCTTCCAGCGGTTCCAGCCAGATTGGCGGCAATATCGGCACCAATGCCGGCGGGATCAAGGTGATTCGTTACGGTATGACCCGCAACTGGGTGGCCGGGCTGAAAGTGGTCACCGGCAAGGGCGAGTTGCTGGAGCTGAACAAAGACCTGATCAAGAACGCCACCGGCTACGACCTGCGCCAGCTGTTCATTGGTGCCGAGGGTACGCTGGGCTTCGTGGTCGAGGCCACCATGCGCCTGGACCGCGCACCGCGCAACCTCACCGCCATGGTGCTGGGCACACCGGACTTCGACGCTATCATGCCGGTGCTGCACGCCTTCCAGGGCAAGCTGGACCTGACCGCTTTCGAGTTCTTCTCCGACAAGGGGTTGGCCAAGATCCTCGCCCGCGGCGATGTGCCTGCGCCCTTCGCGACGGATTGCCCGTTCTATGCGCTGCTGGAGTTCGAGGCCAGCACTGAAGAGGTTGCCAATGAAGCATTGGCTACCTTCGAGCACTGCGTCGAGCAGGGTTGGGTGCTGGATGGGGTGATGAGCCAGAGCGAAAGCCAGCTGAGAAACCTGTGGAAGCTGCGCGAGTACCTGTCTGAAACCATCTCGCACTGGACACCGTACAAGAACGATATTTCCGTCACCGTCTCGAAAGTGCCTGCGTTCCTGCGCGATATCGATGCCATTGTCTCAGCGCATTACCCGGACTATGAAGTGGTGTGGTACGGCCATATTGGTGACGGCAACCTGCACCTGAACATCCTCAAGCCTGAGCATATGAGCAAGGACGACTTCTTCGCTTCGTGTGCCAAGGTCAACAAGTGGGTGTTCGAGATCGTCGAGCGTTACAACGGGTCGATTTCTGCCGAGCATGGCGTGGGCATGACCAAGCGTGACTACCTGGGCTACAGCCGCTCCCCCGAAGAAATCGCCTGCATGAAGGCAATAAAGGCCGTGTTCGACCCTAACGGCATCATGAATCCGGGTAAGATCTTCGCACCTGAATAAAAAGCAGTATCCAGAAGGAGTCGGCCATGAGTTACCAGCACCAGTACGTAGACGGCACGCGCATTCACTTCCCGCTGGGCAAGGTGGTGTGCATCGGCCGTAACTATGCCGAGCACGCCAAGGAACTGGACAACCCGATCCCCACCGAGCCGCTGCTGTTCATCAAGCCAGGCAGCTGCGTGGTGCCGGCCGAAGGTGGCTTCAAGATCCCGGCCGAGCGTGGGTCGGTGCACTATGAAGTTGAAATTGCCGTGCTGCTGGGCAAGCCGCTGTCGACCCACCCGAGCGAGGAAGAGGTGCTGGACGCCATTTCCGGTTACGCACCGGCGCTGGACCTGACCCTGCGCGACGTGCAGGCCAAACTGAAGGAAAAGGGCCTGCCTTGGGAGCTGGCCAAGTGCTTTGACGGCGCTTGCGTGCTGCCACCGTTCGTTTCGGCCGCCAGCTTTGAGGACGTGACAGACATCCCGGTGCGCCTGACCGTGAACGGCGAAGTGCGCCAGGAGGGTAGCAGCGCGATGATGCTGAACCCGATCGTGCCGATGATCCAGTACATGGCAGCGCATTTCTCGCTACAGGCGGGGGATGTAATCCTCACCGGTACCCCGGCGGGTGTTGGGCCGTTCAATGTCGGTGACGAGTTGGTGCTGGAACTGCCGGGTGTGAGCCGCTTCGAAAGCCGGGTGCTTTAACTCGAAACCGCGTCGCCTTCTTCGCGGGTAAACCCGCTCCTACAGGGATTGCAGCACCTTGGGAGCGGGCATGTCCGCGAAGAGGCAGGCACTGTTTACCGATTTTTCACACCCAATCCGGATAATGCGCGTACCTACGCCCATTTCCCCAGGATCACCGCATGCCGTCTTCCTCCAGCGCCCCGGTAACCCCCAAGCGTCGTTTCTACCTGCGCTGGCCCTTCGGCCTGGCCGTGGCGGCGGTGATCGGCTATGGCGTGGCCGTGGCCATGCACTGGGATGACCGCGGTGCACTGTGGGTAAAAGAAGGCTTCGAAAGCACCGCCGAGCGCAGCGAAAGCGTGTGGCTGCCGGATTACCAGGTGGACATCGACGCCAAGCCGTTGCCAGGCATGGAGGATGACGAAGCCTCGGACGTTGCCTTCAACCCGCAAACCCGCACCCTGTTTGCGGTCATGGGCAAGAACCCGATCCTGGTCGAGCTGAGCCTGGAGGGCGATGTACTGCGCAAGATCCCGCTCAACGGCTGGAACAACCCCGAAGGCATCGCGGTGCTGGAAGACGGCAACCTGGCCATCACCGACGAGCGCCTGCATGACCTGACCGTGGTCAAGGTGAACGCGCAGACCACCGCGCTGAATCACGATGACTTCCCGAGCCATGACCTGGGCCCTTCGGCCAAGAGCAACAAGGGCTTCGAGGCCATCGCCTGGGACCCGCTGCGCCAGCGCCTGATCATTGGTGAGGAGCGCCCGCCCAAGCTGTACACCTGGAACACCGATGGCCGCAGCCCGCTCAAGGGTGAGAAGCAGCCGTTGCCTAGCGATGAGCTCGACTTGCGCAACCTGTC
Organism: Pseudomonas sp. FW305-E2; assembly: GCF_058782925.1. Classification (NCBI taxonomy): domain Bacteria; kingdom Pseudomonadati; phylum Pseudomonadota; class Gammaproteobacteria; order Pseudomonadales; family Pseudomonadaceae; genus Pseudomonas; species Pseudomonas sp. FW305-E2. The sequence goes on from NZ_JBYSYE010000049.1 coordinate 19,705, forward strand.
TGCGCTGGGTGTCGACCCGCGTACTGGCCACCTGCTGGTGCTTTCTGCCGACTCCAACATGCTGCTGGAGCTGGACGAGCAGGGCCAGCAAGTCAGCTTCATGACGCTGCTGGGCGGCTTCAACGGGCTTGAAGGCACCATTCCGCGGGCTGAAGGGGTGGCCATGGACGACAAGGGCACCTTGTACATGGTCAGCGAGCCGGCGCTTTTCTATCGATTCAAAAAGAACTGACAACATCATCAGAATTGCCTGACGCTTGCATTAAGCTTTGCTTCAGCCATTCATGATTAGATTCGCCACCCCTGTGTCGAGTCTGTCCCTATGCGTCGTTTTGTTCGCCTGTTTCTTGTTCTGGCTGCCCTTGGTCTGCTCCTGCTTGGCTGGGCAGGGCAGGAGTTTCGCCTGTTCGAGCGTGGCTGGTTCAATCTGAAGACCTGGTGGCAGCCTGTGGAGCGCAGCATTGGTCTGGATCGCTACCGGGTGGTGCTGGAGGCGCAGCCGATCGAAGGGCTGGATGATGACATTTCGGCGCTGACCTACGACCCCGACCGCAAAACCCTCTTCACGGTCACCAACGCCCGTTCGGAGCTGATCGAGCTGTCGCTGGATGGCCGTATCCTGCGGCGTGTGCCGCTGACTGGCTTCGGCGACCCGGAGGCTGTGGAGTACGTTGGGCCTAACAGCTATGTGATCACCGACGAGCGTCAGCAACGGCTGATTCGCGTACGGCTGGAAGACGACACGATGTTTCTCGATGCCGGTGATGCCGAACAGCTGACATTGGGTATTGGCCTCAATGGCAACAAAGGCTTCGAGGGCCTTGCCTACGATTCGGCGGGCAAGCGCCTGTTCGTGGCGAAGGAGCGTGACCCGATGCTGATCTATGAGGTGCATGGCTTCCCGCATGACAATCCGGAAAAGCCCTACGCCGTGCATGTGGTGCAGGACCGCAAGCGCGATTCACGGTTGTTTGTGCGGGATTTGTCGAGTTTGCAGTTCGATGAACGCAGCGGGCATTTGCTGGCATTGTCGGACGAGTCGCGGTTGGTGCTGGAGCTGGATGTACAGGGCCAGCCGCTGAGTACCTTGTCGTTGCGCAAGGGCTTCCAGGGGTTGCAGGCGACGGTGCCGCAGGCCGAGGGGATTGCGATGGACGAAGCGGGGACCATTTACCTGGTCAGTGAGCCCAACCTGTTCTATGTGTTCAAGCAGCCGACTGATTGATCGCCTATCAGGGCCTGTTCGCGGGTAAACCCGCTCCTACAGGGATCGCCACGGTTCCAGGCCGGTGGGGTACCTTGTAGGAGCGGGTTTACCCGCGAAGGGTTTTACTCGGCCTTGAGGCTCTTCACGCCCTCAGCGGTACCCAGCAGCAGCAGATCCGCCGGCCGCGCCGCGAACAGGCCGTTGGTGACCACGCCGACAATGGCGTTGATCTGTGCTTCCAGCTCCACCGGGTTGGTGATCTGCAGGTTGTACACATCCAGGATCACGTTGCCGTTGTCGGTGACCACGCCTTCACGGTACACCGGGTCACCACCCAGCTTCACCAGCTGACGTGCCACGTGGCTGCGGGCCATGGGGATTACTTCGACCGGCAGCGGGAAGGCCCCCAGTACCGGCACCAGCTTGCTGCCGTCGGCGATGCAGATGAAGGTCTTGGCCACGGCCGCGACGATCTTTTCGCGGGTCAGGGCTGCGCCGCCGCCCTTGATCAGGTGCAGGTGTGCGTCGCTCTCGTCAGCACCGTCCACGTAAAACTCAAGCTCGCTGACGCTGTTCAGTTCGTAGACCGGGATGCCATGGCCCTTCAGGCGCTGGGCAGTGGCTTCGGAGCTGGCGACTGCGCCGTCGAACGCGGTCTTGTGCTGAGCCAGGGCATCGATGAAGAAGTTGGCGGTCGAACCGGTACCGACGCCTACGACGCTCTTTTCATCCAGCTTGGGCAGAATGAAGTCGACAGCGGCCTGGGCGACGGCCTGTTTGAGTTGGTCCTGGGTCATGCGGGCTCCGGAAGGGGCAGGGCGGTTTCAAAGTTGCCTAGTATAACGGCTCGCACGGCTTTGCTGTGGTCGCCCGACGTAGCGCTGGGGTAGACTCCCAGCCCTCGTCCCGCGGCCCAGTGATGCTTTCCCGATGCTCGAACAGTACGTCAAGAAGATCCTCACCTCGCGCGTCTATGACGTTGCCGTCGAAACCCCGTTGCAGAGTGCCGGGCAGCTGAGCAAGCGCCTGGGCAACCAGATTCTGCTCAAGCGCGAAGACCTGCAGCCAGTATTCTCGTTCAAGATCCGCGGCGCCTATAACAAACTGGCCCAGCTGAGCCCGGAAGAACTGGCCCGTGGCGTGGTCACCGCCTCGGCCGGCAACCACGCCCAAGGCCTGGCCCTGGCCGCGCGCGAAATGGGCATCAAGGCCACCATCGTGATGCCCAAGACTACTCCGGAGATCAAGGTCGAAGGCGTGCGCTCGCGCGGTGGCAAGGTGGTGCTGCATGGCGATTCGTTCCCTGAAGCGCTGGCCTATTCGTTGAAACTGGTCGATGAAAAGGGCTTCGTCTACGTTCACCCTTACGACGATCCGCACACCATCGCCGGGCAGGGCACCGTCGCCATGGAAATCCTGCGCCAACACCCTGGCCAGCTGGATGCGATCTTCGTGCCGGTGGGCGGTGGCGGCCTGATCGCTGGCATTGCTGCCTACGTGAAGTACCTGCGCCCGGAAATCAAGGTAATCGGTGTCGAGCCGGACGATTCCAATTGCCTGCAGGCGGCCATGGCTGCCGGTGAGCGCGTGGTGCTGCCGCAGGTCGGGCTGTTCGCCGATGGCGTGGCGGTGGCGCAGATTGGCCAGCACACCTTCGATATTTGCCGCCACCATGTGGACGAGGTCGTCACTGTCAGTACCGATGAAATCTGTGCAGCAATCAAGGATATCTACGACGATACCCGCTCGATCACCGAGCCTGCTGGCGCGCTGGGTGTGGCGGGCATCAAGAAGTACGTCGAGCTATACGGCGTCAGCGGCCAGACCCTGGTGGCCATCGACTCCGGTGCCAACGTCAATTTCGATCGCCTGCGCCATGTGGCCGAGCGTGCCGAGCTGGGTGAGAAGCGCGAGGCGATCATCGCCGTGACCATCCCTGAGCGCCCGGGTAGCTTCAAGGCCTTCTGCGAGGCTATCGGCAAGCGTCAGATCACCGAGTTCAACTACCGCAAGCACACCTCTGACGAAGCGCATATCTTCGTTGGGGTGCAGACCCACCCGGAAAACGACCCCCGCGCAGCGCTGGTGCAGCAACTGACCGAGCAGGGCTTCCCGGTTACCGATCTGACCGACAACGAACTGGCCAAGCTGCATATTCGTCATATGGTCGGCGGCCACTCGGCCGGTGCCAGCGACGAAATGGTGCTGCGCTTCGAATTCCCCGAGCGGCCGGGGGCGCTGTTCAACTTCCTCAACAAGCTGGGCGGGCGCTGGAACATCTCGATGTTCCACTACCGCAACCATGGCGCGGCTGATGGGCGCGTGGTGGCGGGTCTGCAGGTGCCGGAGGACGAACGTCACCTGGTGCCGGCAGCGCTGGCCAAGATCGGTTACCCGTACTGGGACGAGACCGAAAACCCGGCCTACAAACTGTTCCTGGGCTGAGCGGCTAAGCTAGGGCTGATGGCCCGTTCGCGGGCTTGCCCGCTCCCACAGGTACGCGCAGGCCTCAAGGCCTGAGATACCTTGGCAGGAGCGGGTAAGCCCGCGAAGAAGCGACCGCAAAATGCCCGTTTAAGGACGACCGAGACATGGAACACCTGACCACGCTCAAGACCCTGCACATCATCGCCACCGCGCTGCTGCTTCTGGGCGCCCTGGGCCTGGCGATCTGGACCTGGCGCGCCCGCCGCCAGGGCGATGCCGAAGCCTACGCCAAGCTGCTACGCCGGCCGTTGGTGTTCGTCTGGCTGGTGATGGGCCTGTGCCTGGTGAGCATGCCGTTCACCGGCTGGTGGCTGGTACACCTGGTGGGCTGGCCACTGGGGCAGACCTGGGTGTTGGCATCCAGTGTCATCTATACATTTGGCGCGTTTGCCGTGTGGTGGCTGCTGGTGCGGCTGAACCGGCTGCGCAAGGCCGAGGTGGTAGGGTTGCGGTTTACCCTGGCGCTGGCGGTATTCAGTGGGGTTTGCTTCCTGTCCATTGCCGGGCTGATGGGGGCCAAGCCGGTCTGACAGCCTTGTGCTGATTGTGCCGGTCTATTCGCGGGTGAACCCGCTCCTACAGGTACAGCGCAGCCCTCAAGGCCTGTGGTGATTCCTGTGGGAGCGGGCGTGCCCGCGAAAAGACCGGCACGGAAAACCTCAATCCCGCAGCGAGATCACCGGCCACCCACGCTTATCCGCCTCGGCCCGCAGGTCCGGGGCCGGGTCCACTGCCACTGCATGCGTCACCCGCTGCAACAACGGCAGGTCATTCATCGAGTCGCTATAGAAGTAGCTGTCCTCAAGATCAAAGCCGTTCTCCAGCATCCAGCGTTCCAGCCGCGTCACTTTGCCTTCACGGAAACACGGTATATCGGTACTACGCCCGGTGTAGCGGCCGTCGCGCACCTCGCATTCGGTTGCCAGCAACACCCGCACCCCCAGGCGCCGGGCGATCGGTGCGGTGACGAAGCGGTTGGTAGCGGTGATGATCACCAGCTGGTCGCCCGCCTCGCGGTGCTGCTGCAGCAAGGCCAGGGCCTTGGGCAGGACGATGGGCTCGATGCAGTCGCGCATGAAGTCGCGGTGCCATTCGTCGAGCTGGGGCATGGGTGTTGCCGCCAGGATTTCCATTGAAAAGGCCAGGTAGGCCTGCAGGTCCAGGGTGCCATTGAGGTAATCCTGGTAGAAGCTGTCGTTGCGTTGCTTGTAGGCGACCGGGTCGAGAATGCCGCGCTCGCAAAGATAGTCACCCCAGGCATGGTCGCTGTCGCCACCGAGGAGGGTATTGTCCAGGTCGAATAAAGCCAGGCGCATCGCGGTCACTCGCATCAGCCACAGGGTAGGCCCGCAGAATACGGAGTTTTCACGCAGCTGCACATAAGCTTGGCGGGCGCGTTGCTGCGCTCGCAAGCTTTGTGGAACAATGCGTTGACATGCGTTTGCGAGGTTGCTGCCGTGATCGACCCGGATGGTTTTCGCCCCAATGTCGGGATCATTCTCACGAATGATGCCGGGCAGGTGCTATGGGCTCGACGGATCAACCAGGATGCCTGGCAATTCCCCCAGGGTGGTATCAACCCTGACGAGACGCCGGAAGACGCCCTGTACCGCGAGCTGAACGAAGAAGTTGGCCTTGAACGCGACGATGTAGAAATTCTTGCCTGCACCCGTGGCTGGTTGCGTTATCGTTTACCCCAGCGATTGGTACGTACCCACAGCCAGCCGCTGTGCATCGGCCAGAAGCAGAAGTGGTTCCTGCTGCGCCTGGTGAGCAACGAACAACGGGTGCGGATGGACCTGACCGGCAAGCCGGAGTTCGACGGCTGGCGCTGGGTGAGCTATTGGTATCCGCTGGGCCAGGTTGTGACATTCAAGCGCGAGGTGTACCGGCGCGCCCTGAAAGAGCTAGCACCGCGTCTGTTGACGCGCGACTGACGACGGAGTTCGACCCCGAGCCATGCTCAATACGCTGCGCAAGATCGTCCAGGAAGTAAACTCCGCCAAAGATCTCAAGTCGGCGTTGGGGATCATTGTCTTGCGCGTCAAGGAAGCCATGGGCAGCCAGGTCTGCTCGGTCTACCTGCTCGACCCGGAAACCAACCGCTTCGTGCTGATGGCGACCGAAGGCCTGAACAAGCGCTCCATCGGCAAGGTCAGCATGGCCCCCAACGAAGGCCTGGTTGGCCTGGTCGGTACCCGGGAAGAGCCGCTGAATCTGGAAAACGCCGCCGACCACCCGCGTTACCGCTACTTTGCCGAAACCGGCGAAGAGAAATTCGCCTCCTTCCTGGGTGCGCCGATCATCCACCACCGCCGTGTGGTCGGGGTACTGGTCATCCAGCAAAAGGAGCGCCGCCAGTTCGACGAGGGCGAGGAAGCCTTCCTGGTCACCATGAGCGCCCAGCTTGCCGGGGTTATCGCCCACGCCGAGGCTACCGGCTCGATCCGTGGCCTGGGCCGTCAGGGCAAAGGTATTCAGGAAGCGCGCTTCGTGGGTGTGCCGGGTTCGCCTGGTGCCGCGGTGGGGCGTGCGGTGGTGATGTTGCCGCCGGCCGACCTGGAAGTGGTCCCGGACAAGACCGTCGATGACATCGACGCCGAACTCAAGCTGTTCCAGAACGCCCTGGAAGGTGTGCGCGACGACATGCGCAAGCTGTCGGCCAAACTGGCCACCCAGCTGCGCCCGGAAGAGCGTGCGCTGTTCGACGTCTATCTGATGATGCTTGAAGACGCAGCCCTGGGCGGTGAGGTGACCGAGGTCATCAAGACCGGCCAGTGGGCCCAGGGCGCCCTGCGCCAGGTGGTTGGTGAGCACGTCAACCGCTTCGAGCTGATGGACGACGACTACCTGCGTGAGCGTGCCTCCGACGTCAAGGACCTGGGGCGCCGCCTTTTGGCCTACCTGCAGGAAGCGCGCTCGCAGTCGTTGGTGTATGCCGACAACACCATCCTGGTCAGTGAGGAACTGACACCGGCCATGCTCGGTGAAGTGCCGGAAGGCAAGCTGGTCGGCCTGGTCTCGGTACTCGGCTCGGGCAACTCCCACGTCGCCATCCTCGCGCGTGCCATGGGCATCCCCACGGTGATGGGCCTGGTCGACCTGCCATACTCCAAAGTCGACGGTATTGAACTGATCGTCGATGGCTACAAGGGCGAGGTGTTCACCAACCCCAGCGAAGTGCTGCGCAAGCAGTACAGCGAAGTGGTCGAGGAGGAACGCCAGCTGGCCCAAGGGCTGGATGCACTGCGCGAACTTCCGTGTATCACGCCCGACGGCCACCGCATGCCCCTGTGGGTCAACACTGGCCTGCTCGCTGACGTGGCCCGTGCCCAGCAGCGCGGCGCCGAAGGGGTAGGCCTGTACCGCACCGAAGTGCCGTTCATGATCAACCAGCGTTTCCCCAGTGAGAAAGAGCAGCTGGCCATCTACCGTGAGCAGCTGGCGGCCTTCCACCCACTGCCGGTAACCATGCGTACCCTCGACATCGGTGGTGACAAGGCACTGTCGTATTTCCCGATCAAGGAAGAAAACCCGTTCCTTGGCTGGCGCGGCATCCGCGTCACCCTCGACCACCCGGAAATCTTCCTGGTGCAGACCCGCGCCATGCTCAAGGCCAGCGAGGGCCTGAACAACCTGCGCATCCTGCTGCCGATGATTTCCGGCATTCACGAGCTGGAAGAGGCGCTGCACCTGATCCACCGTGCCTGGGGTGAAGTGCGTGACGAAGGTACCGATGTACCGATGCCGCCCGTGGGTGTGATGGTGGAAATCCCAGCGGCGGTGTACCAGACCAAGGAGCTGGCGCGGCAGGTGGACTTCCTGTCGGTAGGCTCCAACGACCTGACCCAGTACCTGTTGGCGGTGGACCGCAACAACCCGCGGGTCGCCGACCTGTACGATTACTTGCACCCGGCGGTACTGCAGGCGCTGAACACGGTGGTGCGCGACGCCCATGGCGAAGGCAAGCCGGTGAGCATCTGCGGCGAGATGGCCGGTGACCCGGCGGCAGCGGTCCTGTTGATGGCCATGGGCTTCGACAGCCTGTCGATGAACGCCACCAACCTGCCGAAGGTCAAGTGGATGCTGCGCCAGATCAATATGGGCAAGGCCAAGGAACTGCTGGCCGAGGCCTTGAGCCATGACAACCCGCAGGTTATCCACAGCTCGCTGCAGCTGGCCCTGAAGAACCTTGGGTTGGCGCGGATGATTGGGCCTGGGGCTAACAAAACCTTATGAGGGTGATGCGGCCTGTCCCGGCCTCTTTGGGGGTGAACCCGCTCCTACAACCGGCCTGCGCCTAAACCCTCGATGTGTGTCACCCGATTATTGTAGGAGCGGGTTTACCCGCGAATACGATGGCGGCGGCAACGGTGAACGGGTGGTGGAGATTGGCCAGCAGGTCCGGCCTCTTCGCGGGTAAACCCGCTCCTACAACGGCCTGCGTCCAACCCCAGATGTGTGTCCAAATCCGTGGTAGGAGCGGGTTTACCCACGAAGAGGCCCGAACAGACAACATCAGATGCTCAGGCCAACAACTCAATTTCCCCCAAATGCCCGCCAAAAGGCCCGAAACTGCGCTCAACCAGCCGCCTTTGCCCCTGATCATCCACAATCAGCACTGTGCTCGCCCGGGTCCCGTAATTCTGGCTGGCGATGAAGACGCTCGATAGCAACTTCTCGGTTGCCAACCCCACGCCTGTTTCGGGTAGGTCACCATCAGCCGCGGGCTCGTTATCCGCGAGCAAAGCCAGCAGCCTGTGCGGCTCCGGCGTGTCCAGCAGGTTTTCCAGCCCGTCACGTGCCTTCACCAGCTTCGGCCACGGTGTATCCAGCCCGGCGTTCGAAAGCCCGTAAACCCCAGCCTTCAGCAGGCGCGGCGTGGCCTCACGGGCATGCAGATAACCCAGTTGCTGCCCATCACCCACCAGCAGGTTGAACCCCGAGTACTGCCCGCTACGGCTGGTCACCTGGTCCAGGTAAGCCTCAACCCCTAGCTCGCCCTGCAGAAACGCCGCCACCAGCTCACCCCGCGAGCGGGGCCCCTGCGCCTGGCCCGGGTCGCGGATGTTGGTCAGCGCGGCAAAGCGCCCCTGTGGGCCTACGCCCAGCCAGGTACCGCCTGCCTCCAGGTCGCGCCCGGCATGCACCCCAGGTGCATCCTCCCAGGCCGCCAGGGGCTGAGTGGGGCGGGCATAGAATTCGTCGCGGTTGGCCGCCACGATCAGCGGCAGGGCGTGCCCCGGCCGCCAGGCAAATACGATCAGGCACATAGGTTGGGCCTCTGTGTTTTTTTGTCACTGTACCCACAGGAACGATGCGGATCCATCCTGACACAGAGTTCACTAGAGCCCCGAGCCCGGCTTCCGTTACCATGCCGGATTGATTTCTAGGGGATGCCGAATGGAATTCGTGCTCTATCTGTTGTTGGGCGCCTGTGCCGGTGTGCTGGCCGGGCTGTTCGGCGTGGGCGGCGGCATCATCATCGTGCCGGTGCTGGTGTTCAGCTTTACCCTGCAGGGTTTCGACGTTTCGGTGCTGACCCACCTGGCCGTTGGCACGTCACTGGCCACCATCGTCTTCACCTCGATCAACGCCGTGCGGGAGCACCACCGCAAGCGGGCGGTGCAATGGCCGATCTTCATCTGGATGACCATCGGCATCCTCCTGGGGGCCGGTGTCGGTGCCAAGACCGCTTCGCTGATCCAGGGCCCACTGCTGCAGAAGATCATCGGTGTGTTCGCCCTGGTCATCGCCGCGCAGATGGCCCTTGACCTCAAACCCAAGGCCAGCCGTGGCGTCCCCGGCAAACCTGGGCTGATCGGTGCAGGTGGCGTGATTGGCTGGGCCTCGGCCATTTTCGGCATTGGCGGTGGTTCGCTGACGGTGCCGTTCCTTACCTGGCGTAGCCTGCCCATGCAGCAGGCAGTGGCCACGTCATCGGCCTGTGGCCTGCCGATTGCTGTAGCCAGTGCCCTGAGCTTCATGCTGCTGGGTTGGCACGAGGAGCACCTGCCGCCCCACAGCCTGGGGTACGTGTACCTGCCGGCGCTGGTCGGCATTGCCGTGACCAGCATGTTCTTCGCCCGCTTCGGCGCGCGCCTGGCGCACAAGCTGTCGCCCCGTTTGTTGAAACGCCTGTTCGCAGCCCTGCTGTTCTGTGTTGGCCTCAGCTTTTTGATTTGAATCGAGAGGAAGTTCCATGCTGCCTTACCCGCAGATAGACCCCGTGGCCTTGGCCATCGGGCCGCTGAAAATCCATTGGTACGGCCTGATGTACCTGATCGGCATCGGCGGTGCCTGGCTGCTGGCCTCACGCCGGCTGAACCGCTTCGACCCCACCTGGAGCCGCGAGAAGCTGTCCGACCTGGTGTTCTGGCTGTCGATGGGGGTGATTGTCGGCGGGCGCCTGGGCTATGTGCTGTTCTACGACCTGCACGCCTACCTGGCCAACCCGACGCTGATCTTCGAGGTATGGAAAGGCGGTATGTCGTTCCACGGCGGCTTCATCGGCGTGATGCTGGCGGCCTTGTGGTTCGGCAAGCGCAACAACAAGTCGTTCTTCGAGCTGATGGACTTCGTCGCCCCGCTGGTGCCGATTGGCCTGGGTGCCGGGCGTATCGGCAACTTCATCAACGCCGAACTGTGGGGCAAACCCACCGACGTGCCATGGGCGATGATCTTCCCGCCGTTCAGCGACCCGGCCCAGTTGCCGCGCCACCCGTCGCAGCTGTACCAGTTCGCCCTTGAGGGCGTGGCGCTGTTCGTCATCCTGTGGCTGTTCTCGCGCAAGCCACGGCCGACCATGGCGGTGTCAGGCATGTTCGCGCTGTTCTACGGTATCTTCCGTTTCATCGTCGAATTCGTGCGGGTGCCGGATGCTCAGCTGGGTTACATCGCCTGGGGCTGGCTGACCATGGGTCAGATTCTCTGTGTGCCGATGATCCTGGCTGGCCTCGGTCTGATCTGGTGGGCTTATAATCGCAAGCCCACGGCGAAACCCGCCTGATTAATCCCACGGCAGGGGCGATCCCCCTGCCGTTTTTGCTACAGGTAAGCCATGAAACAGTATCTGGACCTGGTCCGCGACGTCATTGATAACGGCACGTTGCAGGGAAACCGCACCGGCATCCGCACCATCAGCCTGCCGGGCGCGATGCTGCGTTTCGACCTGCAGAAGGGCTTTCCGGCCATTACCACGCGCAAGCTGGCGTTCAAGTCGGCGATCGGTGAAATGGTCGGTTTCCTGCGTGGCGTGAAGAACGCCGGTGAGTTCCGCGAGCTGGGCTGCAAGGTCTGGGACCAGAACGCCAACGAAAACGCCCAGTGGCTGGCCAACCCGTTCCGTCAGGGCCATGACGACCTGGGCGAGATCTATGGCGTGCAATGGCGCCAGTGGCCGGGCTACAAGCGCATCCCGCTGAGCAACCCGGCGGCCATCGAAATGGCCGAGCAAGCCGGTTTCCGCCGCATTGCCCAGGACGAAGAGGACGGCGTCGCGTTCGTCATCCTGTACAAGGCGATCGACCAGGTGCGCCAGTGCCTGGACACCATCGCCAACGACCCGGGTAGCCGCCGCATCCTGTTCCACGGCTGGAACTGCGCGCAACTGGACGAAATGGCACTGCCACCGTGTCACTTGCTGTACCAGTTCCACCCGAATGTCGAGACCAGGGAAATTTCCCTGACCCTCTACATCCGCTCCAACGACCTGGGGCTGGGCACGCCGTTCAACCTCACCGAAGGCGCGGCGCTGCTGTCGCTGTTTGGCCGCCTGACCGGCTATACACCGCGCTGGTTCACCTACTTCATCGGCGATGCCCATGTGTATGAAAACCACCTGGACATGCTGAACGAGCAGCTCAAGCGCGAGCCGTTGGAAGCGCCGAAGCTGGTGATCAGCGACCGTGTGCCGTCGTTTGCCGAGACTGGTAAATACGAGCCGGAGTGGCTGGAGAAGATCGAACCGAGTGATTTCTGGCTGGAAGGCTATGAGCACCATGCGCCCATGACAGCGCCGATGGCGGTCTGATAGATCTCCATTGTGTGAACTGACCTCTTCGCGGGTGAACCCGCTCCCACAGGGTACTGCACAGGCCTAAGTCGTGCGCGGTCCCTGGGGGAACGGGTTCACCCGCGAAGCTTTTGGCTCAGTGCCCGTGACTCCGCCCCACATGCGAATGTTCGGTATCCGGCACCGATACCGCCCCGTTTGTCTCCAGTTGCTGCAAGATCGCGCATTCACTCCCCTGCGTGTTGCACCGCCGCCGCAGCTCCACCAGCTGCTCTTGCAATGCCACCAAGCCATCGATCCGCGCCTGAACATGCTCGATATGCTCGTCGATCAGCGCATTGACGCTGCCGCACGCGTCGTCGGGGCTGTCGCGCAGGCGTAGCAGGCTGCGAATTTCGTCCAGGGTCATGTCCAGCGTGCGGCAGTTGCGGATGAAGGTCAGCCGCTCCACATGGGCCTGGGTGTACAACCGGTAGTTGCCCTCGCTGCGCGCCGGCTCTGGCAGCAGGTTTTCACGCTCGTAGTAGCGGATGGTTTCCACCGCGCAGTCGGTGGCTTTGGCCAGTTCTCCGATCTTCATCACGAAATCTCCAGCAAGTGGCTTGACCCTATAGTGGCTACAGGGTGTTCACTTGGCAACAGGCTCAATTTAAGGATGACCCCATGAACCAGCCTGTCAGCCACGAACACAAGCATCCGCACGATCACGCTCATGGTGATGACGACCATGGCCATGCTGCCCACGGCCACAGCTGCTGCGGCGCCAAAACCGCGCCGCCGCTGGTGCAACTGAGCGAAACGGCCAGTGCCCAGGCACAACTCAGTCGTTTCCGCATCGAGGCCATGGACTGCCCCACCGAGCAGACCCTGATTCAGGACAAACTGAGCAAGCTGGCCGGTATCGAACAGCTGGAATTCAACCTGATCAACCGCGTGCTTGGCGTGCGCCATACCTTGGACGGCACCGCCGATATCGAGCGGGCTATCGACAGCCTGGGCATGAAGGCCGAGCCGATTGCCGCCCAGGACGACGGCAGCGCCAGCGTGCCACAACCGGCCAAGGCCCGCTGGTGGCCACTGGCATTGTCGGGCGTCGCCGCGATCGCCGCCGAAATCGTGCACTTTGCTGCACTGGCCCCTGAGTGGGTGGTAGCGGGACTGGCGCTTGCCGCGATCCTCGGTTGCGGCCTGGGTACCTACAAGAAGGGCTGGATTGCCCTGAAAAACCGTAACCTCAACATCAATGCGCTGATGAGTATTGCCGTGACGGGGGCCGTATTGATCGGCCAGTGGCCGGAAGCGGCTATGGTGATGGTGCTGTTCACCGTTGCCGAACTGATCGAAGCGCGCTCGCTGGACCGTGCGCGCAATGCCATCGGCGGGTTGATGCAGCTGACCCCGGACATGGCTACGGTGCAGCAGGCCGATGGCCAGTGGCGCGAGCTGGAAGTGCGTGAGGTGGCCATCGGCGCACTGGTGCGGGTGCGCCCCGGTGAGCGCATCGGCCTGGACGGTGAAGTGACCAGCGGGCAATCCAGCGTCGATCAGGCGCCGATTACCGGCGAAAGCCTGCCTGTGGAGAAGGGGGTGGGTGACAAGCTGTTCGCTGGCACCATCAACCAGGCGGGGGCGCTGGAGTTTCGCGTCACCGCCGCTGCCGGGCAGTCGACCCTGGCGCGGATCATCAAGGCTGTGGAGGAAGCGCAGGGCGCGCGGGCGCCTACCCAACGCTTCGTCGACCGTTTCTCGCGTATCTACACCCCGGTGGTATTCGCCATTGCCCTGGCCGTGGCGCTGTTGCCCCCGCTGTTCATGGCTGGCGCCTGGTTCGACTGGGTTTACCGCGCCTTGGTGCTGCTGGTGGTGGCCTGCCCCTGCGCGCTGGTGATCTCGACCCCGGTGACCATCGTCAGTGGCCTGGCCGCCGCTGCGCGCAAAGGCATCCTGATCAAGGGTGGCGTGTACCTGGAGGGTGGCCGCCACCTGGATTTCCTGGCCCTGGACAAGACCGGCACCATTACCCATGGCAAGCCGGTGCAGACTGACGCCAAGGTGCTGGCGCCGCTGTTCGAAGACCGTGCGCAAGCCTTGGCGGCCAGCCTGGGCGAGCGTTCGGACCACCCGGTGTCCCGCGCCATTGCCGAGTTCGGCAAGCAGCAAGGCCTGGCCTTGAGCGAGGTCAGTGACTTCGCCGCCCTGGCCGGGCGTGGCGTGCGTGGTGTCATCGCCGGTGAGGTCTACCACTTGGGCAACCACCGCCTGGTCGAGGAACTGGGGCTGTGTTCGCCAGCGCTGGAGGCCCAGCTTGATGCGCTGGAGCGCCAGGGCAAGACCGTGGTCCTGCTGCTCGACCGATCCGGCCCTCTGGCACTGTTCGCCGTGGCCGACACGGTCAAGGACAGCAGCCGTCAGGCGATCGCCGAATTGCATCAACTGGGTATCAAGACTGTCATGCTGACCGGTGACAATCCGCATACTGCGCAGGCCATTGCCGCCGTGGTGGGGATCGACCGCGCCGAGGGCAACCTGTTGCCGGCCGACAAGCTGAAAACCATTGAGGCGTTGTACGCCCAAGGCCATCGGGTAGGCATGGTCGGTGACGGCATCAACGACGCCCCGGCGCTGGCCCGCGCCGAAATCGGTTTTGCCATGGCTGCTGCCGGCACCGACACCGCCATCGAGACGGCTGATGTGGCGCTGATGGACGATGACTTGCGCAAAATCCCGGCCTTCGTCAGGCTGTCGCGCCAAAGTGCGGCGATCCTCATGCAGAACATCGTTCTGGCGTTGGGCATCAAGGCGATATTTCTGGCGATCACCTTTGCCGGCATGGCCACGATGTGGATGGCGGTGTTCGCTGATATGGGCGTGAGCTTGCTGGTGGTGTTCAACGGCTTGCGCCTTTTGCGCAAATAGAGGACGTGCATGCTGAGTTCCGAGCTGAAGGCCTTCTACATGGTGGCCCGTCTGGGCAGCATCACCCAGGCGGCGAAGAAGCTTGGCCTCAGCCAGCCCACGGTGACCACGCAGATCCGCAGCCTGGAAGGCCAGTATGCAGTGGAGTTGTTCTACCGCGGCGGGCGGCGCCTGGTGTTGAGCGAGGAGGGCTTACGCCTGCTGCCGATGGTCAAGGCGCTGCTGCAGCAGGAAGCCGACATCGAGTTCGAGCTGCGCAACAGTGGTCAGGCCCAGGGCAGCCTGCGCATTGCGGCCACTGCGCCTTACTACATTCTCGACCTGGTCAAGATCTATCGCGAACGCTTGCCGCAGGTTGAAGTGGCGGTGGAGATCGGCAACTCGCAGCAGGTGCTGGAAATGCTCGAGGATTACCGGGTGGATATTGCCGCGTCGTCGCAATGGGTGGAGGACGCGCGGTTGGTGCGGCGGATACTGGGCACTGACCCTTTGGTGGTGGCGGTGCACCGCAACCACCCTCTGGCCCAACGCCAGACGGTGTCGATC
>NZ_JBYSYE010000004.1:0-32313 GCF_058782925.1 Pseudomonas sp. FW305-E2
TCGCCGATGGTAGTGTGGGGTTTCCCCATGTGAGAGTAGGTCATCGTCAAGATTCATTTCGCAAAACCCCTATCTGCGCATGCAGGTAGGGGTTTTGTCTTTGTGGGCAAAAAAACTGGGCTTGCTTGAATCCCTGTGGAGCGGAGATGGCACCGGCTCGCCGGTGTTCGCGGGTAAACCCGCTCCTACAATGGCCTGTGTCCACCCCCCGATGTGTGTCCACCACCAATCTGTGTAGGAGCGGGTTTACCCGCGAATACCGTGGCGGCGGCAACGGTGAACGGCGGGTGGAGATTGGCCAGCAGGGCCGGCTCTTTCGCGGGTAAACCCGCTCCTACAAATCATGAAATGTGCGTCATTTATACCTGACGAATGACAGCGTAATGCTACGCTCGCGGAAATACTCAGCACGGATACTTACCATGGAAATGAACTGGCATCAGGCCCTGCAAGAGAGCCTAAGCTGGCTGGCAATCGCCTCGTTCATCACCCTTGTCAGCTTCACCGCAGCCGCAACTCTGGCCGTAAGTTGTACACGCTGGGGCAGCCAGTTCTGGCAGCTTGCCGGGCCCTATTTCAGTTTCAGGCGCAGTTGGCGGCCGTTGCTGGTGTTTGCCCTGCTGCTGGTCCTGACGCTGTTTTCGGTTCGCCTGAACGTGCTGTTTTCGTTTTGGTACAACGGCTTCTACAGCGCCTTGCAGGGCCTTGACCAAGCGGCGTTCTGGTACCTGCTCGGCGTCTTCGGGGTGCTGGCCACCATCCATGTGCTGCGCTCGCTGTTCACCTTCTATGTCAGCCAGGCATTCAGTATCAAGTGGCGGGTCTGGCTGACCGAGCGCCTGACCCACGACTGGATGCAGGGCGATGCCTATTACCGTGGCCAGTTCCTTGCCGAGCCAGTGGACAACCCTGACCAACGTATCGAACTGGACGTTAACGCTTTCGTCACCAACTCGGTCACCCTTGCCCTGGGCGCAGTCAGTGCGCTGGTTTCGCTGGTGGCGTTCACCGGCATCCTCTGGGGGTTGTCGGCACCGTTGACGGTGGCCGGCGTAGAGATCCCTCGGGCGATGGTATTTGCCGTTTACCTGTATGTCATCGTCGCCACTTGGGTCGCCTTCCGTCTTGGGCGCCCGTTGATCCGGCTTAACTTCCTCAACGAGAAACTTACCGCCAACTTCCGTTACGCATTGATGCGTCTGCGTGAGAACGCCGAGAACATTGCCTTCTACCAAGGTTCGCAAGTCGAGCGGGGCACGTTGCTCGGCCGTTTTGCTGCCTTGATTGTGAATGCCTGGGCATTGGTGTACCGGAACTTGAAGTTCAGTGGCTTCAACTTGGGTGTCAGTCAGGTGGCCGTTGTGTTTCCGTTCATTCTTCAGGCGCCGCGCTTCTTCAGTGGGGCGATCAAGCTGGGCGACGTCATGCAAACTTCCCAGGCCTTTGGGCAGGTGCAGGATTCTTTGTCGTTCTTCCGTGAGTCGTACGATGCGTTCGCGCAGTACCGCGCGACCCTTGACCGTCTCACCGGCTTTCTCGATGCCTACCAGCAGGCAAGTGCGTTGCCGCGCGTCACGACCGAAGACCAGGCGCATGCGCTGCAGATTGCGGGATTACAGGTACTGCGCCCGGACGGACATGCCCTTATCGCCGACCTGGACCTGAGCCTGCACGCCGGTCAGGCGTTGTTGATCAAAGGGCCATCGGGCAGTGGTAAAACCACGCTGCTGCGTGCCCTGGCGGGCCTTTGGCCGTATGCCGAAGGCAAGGTCAGGCGGCCAACGGGGCATCAGGCACTGTTCCTGTCGCAACGCCCGTACCTGCCGCTGGGTGACTTGCGTACCGTCATTGCCTACCCGGCAGCCAGTAATTCCAAGGATGAGTTGCTCATGCAGCAGGCACTGCGCCAGGTCAACCTGGCCCACCTGGCCGAGCGTCTGGACGTCAGCTGTGACTGGTCACACATCCTCTCGGTGGGCGAGCAGCAGCGTCTGGCGTTCGCCCGGGTGCTGTTCAACCGGCCTGAGGTGGTGTTTCTCGACGAGTCCACCTCGGCGATGGATGAGGGGCTCGAGCATGCCCTGTATGCGTTGTTGCGTTCGGAAATGCCGAGTGCATTGCTGGTCAGTGTCGGCCACCGCAGCACGCTGGCAGCGTTCCATACTCACCGGCTTGAGGTGGATGGGCATGGCGGTTGGTCGTTGCTGGAGCAGGAGGCTGCGCTGGCCTAGTTCGGCTTGAGGGGGAGATCGCCATCCAGCATCGCGATCAGCTTGGCCCCTTCACTGCGTGCATTGCCGACATCCTTGGTGACCCGAACCACTCGAACGCCTGCACCGGCAGGCCGTGCTCCGTGGCTAGGCGTTCGACCCCTGCGGCGGGAGCGTTCGGGTTACAGGATGGAACTGTTCAACCTGCGTGCGCTGCAGCCGTGAACCGCCAGGCTAGCCAGGTTCAGCGCAGCAGCGTCAGCCCTGCAAGGGTGGTGACGGCAAACCCTGCACCAACCAGGAAGGTTGCCTGGAACCCCGCACTCTCCCACAGCAATCCGGCTACCACGCTGGCTATCAGCAGTGCCGCACCGGTCAGCAGGTTGAACAGGCCGAAGGCGGTACCGCGCAAGTTGGCGGGGGCGCTGTCGGCAATCATGGCAGAGAAGATGCCTTGGCTGAAGCCCAGGTGCAGGCCCCAGGCCGTTACCCCAAAGGCAAGCCCGGCCCATCCTGGCAAAAGGGCCAGCAGCAGGTCGGCAGTGATCAGCAGGCCTAGCCCGGCCATCAGCACGCCACGGCGCCCCACTCGGTCCGACAACACGCCGGCAGGGTAGGCCGACAGTGAGTAGGCCATCGCCATCAATACCAGTACCGCCGGCGCCCACAGCGGAGTCAGGCCTATGTTCTGAGCCCGCAGCAGCAAGAACGCCTCGCTGAAACGGGCGAAGGTGAACAACGTGGCCAGACCGATCAGGCGCCAATAGACCGGCCCCAGGCGACGCAGCGCGTGCAGTGCCAACGGTGAGCGTACCGGACGCCCCATAGCTGAGGTCTCAGGTTCGTGAACGAAGGCAACTAGGATATACACCGCCACGAACGCCGGGATAATAGCTACCCAGAACACGGTCTGGAAATGGCTCGCTGTCAGCCACATCAACACGATCGCCAGCAATGGCCCGAGGATAGCGCCCACGGTATCGAGCGCCTGACGCAGGCCGAACGCCGCGCCGCGCAGCTCGACCGGCGTAACATCGGCCACCAGCGCATCGCGGGGTGCCCCCCGAATGCCTTTACCGACACGGTCGACGAAGCGTGCCGCAGTCAGCCACTCAAGTCCGGAGGCCATGGGAAATACCGGCTTCATCAGCGCACTCAGGCCATAGCCGATCACTGTCAGCAGCTTGCGTTTACCCAGTCGGTCGCTGAGGGCGCCAGAGAACACCTTGGTGAACGATGCGGTCGACTCGGCGATTCCTTCGATGAACCCCACCGCGATCACCGAAGCGCCGAGCACACTGACCATGTACAGAGGCAGTAGGGCGTGGATCATCTCCGAGGAAATGTCCATCAACATCGACACGAAGCCCAGCGCCCAGATGCTGCGGGGCATCTTCGGCAGGCTTTTGGCAGTGCTTGCGCAGCTGTTGTCATCGCCACGCATCTGGGCGCTCCGCAGCGTTGTACGTCGAAACTGTAGATGCCTGCGCACAGGATGCAAATCGGATAGGTGGATGGCAGCAACAGCCTGCGGACATGACTGAACTGTCCATGAATGCAGGGTGGTCATTCCGTCATAGGGTGCCTTCGCTGGTGTTCGCGGGTAAACCCGCTCCTACAGGCGAGCGCGAAGGCTTATCAAATGTTGAGCAAGACCGTTGCTCCCACAGCGAGGCTCGCGAGCCTCGCTGTGCCAAAGATCATGGTTCAGCAAAGTCCAGTTACAAACATGTAAACTTCGTAAATAAGATTTACTCGCATTTACGACTCTCTATATTTACCACCCCTGTTGGCCGCCAAACTGAGTGCGGGGCCGGTGGGCGAGGGCTCCCGGTTTCCGACAGGGATGTGCCTTTTCGCTCATGAATCGCAGGAGATGTACCCATGCAGTGCAGAACTTCATCCAACAGCCTGGCCCTGGCGTTCGTCGCGCTGGCGTCGCCGTCCATGCTGGCGACTGCGGCAGAGTCTGAGGAGCTGCGTGCGGGTGAGGTAGTGGAAGCGCCCGTCGCCGACAACGCGCTGGTGATCCAGGACACCCTGATCACCGCCGAGCGCGAGGCGCGACAGGCCCTGGGCACGTCGATCATCACGGCCGAGGACATCAAGCGCCACCCACCGGCCAATGACCTGTCCGACATCATCCGCCGCGAGCCCGGGGTTAACCTGACCGGCAACAGTGCCAGTGGCGCACGCGGAAACAACCGGCAGATCGACCTGCGCGGCATGGGCCCGGAGAACACGTTGATCCTCATCGACGGCAAGCCATCCAGCGCGCGCAACGCTGTGCGCTATGGCTGGAACGGTGACCGTGATACTCGGGGTGAAACCAATTGGGTGCCGGCCGAAGCGGTCGAGCGCATCGAGATCCTGCGTGGCCCGGCCGCCGCACGCTACGGCTCCGGCGCCATGGGCGGGGTGGTCAATATCATCACCAAGCGTCCTTCCGACGAGCTGAAAGGCAGCGTCAGCCTGTACACGCAACTGCCCGAAGACAGCGCAGAAGGCGCCAGCCGGCGAGCCAACTTCAACCTCGGTGGCGGCCTGACCGATAACCTGGGTTTGCGCCTGTACGGTGGCCTGGCCAAGACTGACGCCGACGATCTGGACATCAACGCCGGGCATGCCACCAGCGCCCTGGTTGCGGGGCGAGAAGGCGTTCGCAACAAGGACATCAACGGCCTGCTCAGCTGGAAACTGAACGACGAGCACCGCCTGGAAGCCAGTGCCGGCTACAGCCGTCAGGGCAACATTTTTGCCGGCGACACCATGAACAGCAATGGCGGCGGAGACGTCGACTTCGTCTCCAGCCTCTACGGCCACGAAACCAACGTGATGCAGCGCAGTACTTATGACCTGACCCACCTCGGTGATTTCACCTGGGGTACCAGCAAGACCACACTGGCCTACGAATACGTACGCAACTGGCGCCTTAACGAGGGCTTGGCTGGCCGCACCGAAGGTGCCCCAAGCGACGAAGGTGGGGCCATGTCCCGTTTGCGTAACACACGCCTGAGCAGTGAGGTGAACCTGCCGTTCGCCATGGGCAGCACAGAACATGTGCTTACCTTGGGTGGCGAGTACCTGTACGAAACCCTCAACGACCAAGGTTCGTTGCGCCCGCAAAGCTCCGACCCCACCCACAATGACGGCCTTGTCGGCTTCGATCGCAGCAGCTCGAAGATGACCGCACGCAGCTATGCGCTGTTTGTCGAAGACAACATCATCGTTGGCGACACCACCCTTACGCCGGGCCTGCGTTTTGACCACCACGAAACCTTCGGTGACAACTTCAGCCCCAGCCTGAACCTGTCGCACAAGCTCACCGAAGCGCTGTCGGTAAAAGGTGGTATCGCCCGTGCCTACAAGGTTCCGAACCTGTACCAGTCCAACCCCAACTACCTGCTGTACAGCCGCGGTAATGGCTGCAGCGTGCAACAGACCAACAATGGCGGCTGCTACCTGCAGGGCAACGCCGACCTCAAGCCCGAGATCAGCGTCAACAAGGAAATCGGCCTGCTGTACGACCGGGGTACCTGGCGCACCAGTGCCACCTACTTCCGCAACGACTACAAGAACAAGATCATCGGTGATACCGATGTACTTTACACCATGGGTACCGGCAGCCGTGTGACTCAGTGGGACAACGCCGGCAAGGCACGGGTGGAAGGTATCGAAGGCAACTTCTTCATCGAGTTGGCCCCGACCCTGGACTGGAACACCAACCTGACCTGGATGCTCGACAACGATGATCGCGAAACGGGCGAGCCGCTGTCGGTGATCCCGGAATACACCGTCAACACCAGCCTCGACTGGCGCGCGACCGAGCAGCTGTCATTCCAGGTAGCGGGTACTTACTTTGGCAAGCAAAAATCGCCGACCTACAACTACCGCACCCAGCAGGACTACGACAAGGCCGCCCAGCAGGACGTCGAGGCCTATGGCCTGGTGGACGTGAGCGCCGGGTACAAGTTCAATGCCAACTACGACGTGCGGGTGGGCGTGAACAACGTCTTCGACAAGCAGATCCTGCGCGGCGGCAACGCCAGCAGCTCGGGGGCAAACACGTATAACCAGCCGGGCAGGGCGGTGTTTGCTGCGCTGAATATCAACTTCTGATCCAAAGGGCCGCTCTGCGGCCCAATCGCAAGTCAACCGGATCGCGAATGGCCGGCGACATTGTTGCAGCCAAACGTCTCGCAGCGTGCTAAACCATGCACCCCAGCCCGCTGCGAGAAATGCCTGGTGAAAGCCATCCGCCTGACCCTGATTTGCCATGCCCTGACCCAGGCCCAGAAGAACGGGCGCCTGCACCATACGGATGATGGCATCCTGCCGCTAGCCCGACAGGCAGACGCCGACCGATCAGGCGTGCAACTGCTGAGTGCGCCAGAGCGGCGGGCCTGCGAGACGGCGGCGTGGTTAACGGGGGCGGTACAGGTCGAGCCGGGCTTGGCCGATTGCGACCTTGGGCGTTGGCAGGGTGTGTCGTTGAAGCAGCTACAAGCCGAGCAACCGCTGGCGTTGGCAGAATGGCTGCGGGATCCGGCCAGTGCCGTGCATGGTGGCGAGTCGTTCGCTGCGCTATGCCAGCGCCTGGCCGCTTGGCTGGCGGCCTTTGACAGGCCGGGTGACTGGCTGGCCGTGACCCACCCGATGGTCATACGCGCCATGCTGGTACAGGTGCTTGGGTGTCCGATGAGTGCCGGGCAGCGAATCGACGTGCTGCCGCTGTCACGCCTGGAACTGAGCTTTACCGGGCAGTGGCGGTTGCGCCTAGGCTAAGGCTCAGAACGCCAGCTTGTAACCGATCAGCAGCAGCATCGTTGCCAGGCAAGGGCGCAGCACGCGGTCGGAGATTCGCCCGGTGAGGTGGCTACCCAGATAGATGCCTGG
This sequence comes from Pseudomonas sp. FW305-E2, assembly GCF_058782925.1. Lineage (NCBI taxonomy): Bacteria > Pseudomonadati > Pseudomonadota > Gammaproteobacteria > Pseudomonadales > Pseudomonadaceae > Pseudomonas > Pseudomonas sp. FW305-E2. Next base: position 7,107 of record NZ_JBYSYE010000004.1, read on the forward strand.
CAGCGAGCCCAGCAGCAGGTAGCCCAGCAGCGACCAATCCATGTTGCCCATGCCCGCGTGGCCCAGGCCTGCTACCAAGGTCAGTGGCACGGCGTGGGCAATTTCGGTACCGACCAGGCGACGGGTGACCAGGAACGGGTACAGCAGGAACAGCGCCACTGTACCCAGGGCGCCAGCACCGATGGAGGTGAGGGTGACCATTATTCCAAGCACCACGCCGGTCAGCACCGTGAGGGTGTTCAGGCTACGGTCGCTGAGGTGGTAGTGATCACCGGCATGGCGGCTGGCGAAGGCCTGCAGGCGCGATTTGAACAGGATGGCCAGCGCGGTCAGGATCAGCACCACCGCCAGGCCTTGCTTGATGATGGCGTTGAGCGCCGAGGTATCGGTGTGCAGGGTGCTGAGGAACCACAGGGTCAGCGCCGCAGCGGGCACGCTGCCCAGGCTGAGCAGGCCGGTGATCTTCCAGTCGATGTTCTTGTTGCGCGCGTGCACCCAGACGCCACTGGCTTTGGTGATCGCTGCATACAGCAGGTCGGTACCGACAGCGGTCGCCGGGTGGATACCAAACCACAACAGGATCGGGGTCATCAGCGAGCCGCCACCGACGCCGGTCATACCGACGATGAAGCCCACGACCAGGCCAGCAATGGTGAAACCGAAAGAACCTACATCCATACGCTACTCGACTGCCCAACTTTGCCCGTTATCGGATGCCAGTCAGCATATAGATTTTTTTATAGCCAAATAGACTTGTTCGTTATTAGGTTATAACCGGGTTTGCCTTGGGCGGGCGCGACCGATCAACGATCAGTCATCACCACCATGACATGGGCATCACCACCGTCATCACTTTCCGACAGGTAGATGTGCCCCACCTGACTGTCGAAATACGCCGTCTCCTGCGGCCCGATGCTGACCGCTTCGCCGGTCTCGAACTCGATGCGCACGCGCCCGCTCAGCACCAGCGCGAACTCTTGCCCGGGGTGGCGAATAAAATCGTCGAACTGGCCGCGTTCCCGGGCAATGATGCGGGCATAAGCCGGTGTCATGCGTCGTGCGGGGAAATCCCCGGCAATCGGATAATAGTCGTAGGTGCCGGTCGAATAACCCGCCGCTGCGGGCAGTGAGTCAACCACCACGGTCACCGGCACCGGGGTGCTGACCGTGCCGCTGGCGCGGAACAGCTGGGCAATATCGACATTCAGCGCCCGCGCAGCAGCGGCCAGTTTTTCATAGCTGACCGACACCTGCGCCAGTTCCATCTTCGACAACGTGGACAGCGGTACGCCACTGGCTTCGGACAATTGCTTGAGGGTCATCTGGCGCGCCTTGCGCACCTGGCGCAGGCGCTGGCCCACTACTGCACGGTCAAGCTGGGGTAGAGCTGAAGGCATTCAGGGATCTCGGCATGCGGCGTTGGTCGGGCATCTTACCTTGGACCCTTGCGCATTTCTAAATTCTCATATATTAGAATTCTCATAAATGATAATTTGCCTGGCAGGAGCGTGCATGACCCCGACCTACGACACCCTGATCATCGGTGCTGGCATCGCCGGCGCCTCGCTGGGCTACCGCCTGGCCGGCCAGCAGCGTGTGCTGCTGGTCGAGCGTGAATCGCAGCCTGGCTACCATTCCACCGGGCGTTCGGCGGCCATGTTCATGGAGGCTTACGGCACCCCACAGATCCAGGCACTGACCCGCGCCAGCCGAGCCTTCTACGAAGCGCCACCGCAGGGCTTCTGCGAGCACCCGCTGCTGGAGCCGCGAGGCTGTCTGTATGTGGCCAGCCTGGAGCAGCGTGAACTGCTTGAGCAAACTTACGCGCAGAACCTGGCCAATGGCACAGAGGTCAGCCTGCTGGACCGGGACGCGGCCTTGGCACTGATACCCAGCCTGCGTGGCGAAACCCTGGCCGGCGCGGTGCTTGAGCCAGGTGCGATGGACCTTGATGTACATGCCTTGCACCAAGGCTTCTTGCGTGGTTATCGCACCGCCGGCGGTGAACTGCGCTGCAACGCCGAGCTGATCCAGGCCTGGTACCTGGACGGCGTGTGGCAGGTGGAGTTGGCTGATGGCAGCCGTCTGCAGGCCCGATGTCTGGTCAATGCTGCAGGTGCCTGGGCGGACCGTGTGGCCGAGCAGTGCGGGGTGGCGCGCATCGGCTTGCAACCGTGCCGACGTAGCGCATTCACCTTCCCCGGCCCGGCAGAACAAAACTTTGCCCGCTGGCCTGCAGTGATTGGCGTCGATGAAAGCTTCTACTTCAAGCCTGATGCCGGCCAACTGTTGGGGTCTCCAGCCAATGCCGACCCGGTTGAGCCACAGGATGCCGCGCCCGAGGAGTTCGACGTGGCCTTGGGTATTTACAACATTGAAGCCATGACCACCTTGGCGATCCGCCGCCCTAGCCACACCTGGGCCGGGCTGCGTTCGTTCGTTGCCGACGGCGACCTGGTGATCGGCTTCGATGCGCATGCACCCGCGTTTTTCTGGCTGGCGGCCCAGGGTGGCTATGGCATCCAGTCGGCAGCGGGCGCCTCGCGCCTGGCCGCCGACTTGCTGATGGGCCAGCCCGTGTGTCCCGACCTTGTCAGCCAGGGCGTGGCGCCCGAGCGCCTGTCCCCGGCCCGTTTCCAGCAACCCTGAAAGGAGCATCCCATGAGCAATGACATTCAACGTTTCCCCAGCAGCTTGCCGTTCCCGTTTTCCCGCGCCGTAAAGGCCGGTGGCTTTCTGTTCCTCTCCGGGCAGGTGCCGATGAGCGCTGGCGGCGAAGTGGTGCGCGGTGATATCCAGACCCAGACCCGTGCTGCCTGCGAGCGCATCGCCGAAAGCCTGGAGGCCTGTGGCGCGCGTCTCGACCAGGTGGTGAAGGCCACGGTCTGGCTGTCGGACATGCGCCATTTCGCCGGCTTCAACGAGGTGTACAAGGCGTTCTTTGGCGCGGCGCTACCGGTGCGTTCCACCGTGGCTTCGGCGTTGGCCCTGGGCGTGGATGTGGAGATCGAAGTGCAGGCGTTCGTCGGCGACGCCTGACCGGGCAAAGAGCCCGTGTAGAGGCGGCCTTGTGTCGCGATGGGCTGCAAGGCCGCCCCTACAACCGGTATGCGACGGCGATGACAAAACAACAATAAATCCAGAGGTTCACATGCAAGAGCAGCTGAAGATTGCCGGCGCATTTGTCGGCGTGATCGTGGGGGCGGGGTTCGCTTCAGGGCGGGAACTGTTGTTGTTCTTTGTCGATTTCGGCGTGTGGGGGTTGGCTGGCGCGTTGGTCAGCGCCGCCTTGTTCACCTTCCTCGGCATGGCGTTGGCGGGGCTGGGCAATCGCCAGCAGGCCACCTCGCACAAGGATGTGATCCTGGCCATCTGCGGCCGTCACCTGGGCATGTTCGTCGACTGGTTGATCACCTTTTTCATGTTCGCCGTCACCGTGGTCATGCTGGCCGGTGGTGGTGCCTTGCTGGAGCAGCAGTTCGGCATCCCGGCCCTGACCGGCAGCGTGCTGGTGACGCTGGTGGTAGTCGGTATCGTGTGCCTGGACGTGCGCAAGATGATACTTGCAATTGGCGCCATCACACCCTTGCTGATCCTGGTGGCTTCGGCAATAGCGCTGTATGCCGTGATCACCCGCGAGCAGAGCTTTGCTGCGCTCGATCAGGTGGCCAGCCAGCAACAGGCTGGCACCCGCCATTGGCTGCTGGGGGCGTTCTTGTATGTGTCGTATAACATCGTCGCGGGTGCGCCGATCCTGGCCATTCTGGGCGGTTCGGCCAAGGGCGAGAAAGCCGCGGTGTGGGGAGGCCTGCTCGGTGGTGCAGCGCTAGGCGGCCTGATGCTGGTGATGAGTGCCGGGCTGCTGTCGCGCCTGGACAGTGTGGCCGACCAGCCGATGCCCATGCTGTCGATTGCCAACGAAGTGTCACCACTGCTGGGGCTGGTGATGTGCCTGATCATCTTCGGCATGATCGTCAACACCGCGGTGGGCACGCTGTTTTCCTTCCTCTCGCGGCTGTTACCGGCCGGCACGACGAAGTTCCGCTGGGGCTCGGTGGTGACCGGGGTGGTGGCGTTCGGCTGCAGCCTGGTGGGGTTCATCAGCCTGGTGGGCGAAGTGTACCCGTTGTTTGGCTACCTGGGCTTTGTGCTGATGGCGGCGGTGCTGCTGGCCTGGGTGCGGCGGGGCAAGGCTGTTGAAGCGGCGGTGGCGTAACGGGCTGCATGACAACCCGATCGCGGCACAAGGTCGCTTCCACGGCAACCGCGTAACACCTGTGGAAGCGGCCTTGCGTTGCGCAAGGGGGCGAAGCGCCCCCAAGGCCATCAGATCCTGAAGCTGCCTACCAACTGCTTCAAACGCCCAGCCTGCTGGGCCAGCTGGTCGCAATGACGCAGGGTCTCGTTGAGGTTCTCCACCCCTTGCTGGTTCAGGGCGTTGATCTGGGTGATGTCCAGGTTGAGGCTCTCGACCACGGCAGTCTGTTCTTCGGTCGCTGTCGCCACCGACTGGTTCATGCCATCGATTTCGCCAATGCGCTGGGTCACGCTGGCCAGGCGTTCGCCGGCCTGGTTGGCCACCTGCACGGTCTGTTCGCTGGAAACTTGGCTGGTGTTCATGGTGTGCACCGCTTCGCGCGAGCCCACCTGCAGGCTGGTGATCATGCGGTGGATTTCTTCCGCCGACTCCTGAGTACGGTGCGCCAGGTTGCGCACCTCGTCGGCCACCACGGCAAAGCCACGGCCGGCTTCACCGGCACGGGCCGCTTCGATGGCGGCGTTCAGTGCCAGCAGGTTGGTCTGCTGAGAAATGCCCTTGATCACGTCGAGGATCTTGCCGATTTCGTCGGTGCTGGCGTTGAGCGTTTCGATCTGCGCGCACGACTCGCTGATCCGTTGCGACAGGGCAGTCATGGCGCTGATGGCTTCTTCAACCACTTCACGGCCACCGTGCGCCTGTTCGCTGGCACCGCTGGCATGTTGCGAAGCATCTGCGGCGTTGCGAGCGATTTCCTGGGTGGCGGCGCCCAGTTCGTTGATGGCGGCAGCGACGCTGTTGGTGCGCATGCTCTGTTCTTCAGAACCGCTGATCGACGCATTGGACGCACTGACCACTTTTTCCGAAAGATCATGCACCAGGCGGGTGGCCGAGGACACTTCGCTGATCGAGGCATGGATACGCTCGACAAAGCGGTTGAACGAGGTAGCCAGTTCGCCGAACTCGTCCTTGTTCTGCACGGCCAGGCGGCGGGTAAGGTCACCTTCACCTTCGGCGATGTCGCGCATGGCGCGGCCCATGGTGGTCAGCGGGCTCATCAGCACCGGAATCAGCAGGCCGAGCAGGCCGGCGATGGCGGCCACGGCAATCAGCATGGCAATGATCGCCGAGGTGCGGAACTGGCTGAGCGCGGCATAGGCCTTGTCCCTGTCGATCGACAGCCCGATGTACCACTGCGCCGAAGGCAGGCCGGCCACCGGGGCGAACGAGATGATGCGGTCCTGGCCGTTGAGGGTGACATCCTGCATGCCGGCGGCAACCCGCAGGTTGCTGCCTGGGTAGATGTCCTTGAGGTTCTTCATCACTTGGTCTTTGTTCGGGCTGACGATCACCTGGCCATTGGCGTCGGCCAGGAAGGCGTGACCGATGCCGCCGAAGTCGACCGAGTTGATGATCTCGACGAGTGTGTCGAGGGTAACGTCACCGCCGACCACACCGATCAGTTCGCCATTGCGCTTGCTCTTCACCGGCGTGGCGATGGTCACCATCAGGCCACCGACTGCCCCCTGGTACGGGGCGGTCAGCACGGTCTGCCCGGCGTTGGCGGCGGCGCCATACCAAGGGCGCTGGCGCGGGTCGTAACCGGCGGGCATCTGGGCATCCGGGCGCTGGGTGAATTCGCCGTTGGCCTGGCCCAGGTAGGTGAACAGGAAATTACGCGTGTAGGACGGCTGCTCGATCAGCCCTGCCAAGGTGTCGCCGGCGCCTTGCTGACCGATGTCCTGGGCCAGGTTCTCCAGCACCAGAATGCGCCCGCTCATCCAGTTCTGCACACTGCTGGCGGTCAGTGCACCGGACTGCTGCACCGAGGCTTCGATATTCTGGCGGATGGTATTGCGTTGCAGGTAGTCGTTGTAGAGCGTGAACAGGGCAAATGCCAGGACCACGACGCCGCAGGCGCTGAGCAGGATCTTGTGGCGAAATTTCAGGTTCATGTTTCGAGACCTTGAGCCAATGAGGGGAGGGCGCAGCGCGCTCATGACGCGATGCGGGGCCTGTCGACCGAGATATCGGCTCGAGGGGTAAAAGATTGAAGTGCTTAGAGAAATTTCTTACAGGCGTTTCGACGGACGGCAGTCACGGGTCAGCCAACTGCTCGATCAGCAGGCGTGCGGCTTGCTGCAGCGGCTGTTGTTTGCGCCACAGGATATGCACGGGCAGTTGCAGCGCGTTGTGTGTATTGCGGAACTCCAGGCGCACCAGGCGCCCGCTGGCCAGCAGCGGCGCGACCCGCGACAACGGCAGATCACCCCAGCCCAAGCCAGCTTCAACCATCTGCAGCGCCAGGTCGAAGCTGTCGGTGGACCAGTGTGTGGCGCCGATCAGCGGGCGAGGGTCAGCCAGAGGCAGATCGCGGCTGCGCACCAGAATCTGACGCACCTGGGTCAGGTCCTCAAGGTAGTGTATACGCCCCTCACGCAAGGCCGGGTGGGCCGGCGACAGGATGGCTACCAGCGACTCCATGCCGATGTGCTGGAAGCCGCGACGGGCATCGACCTGCAGGCCGGCAAAGGCTATGCAGAGGTCGGCACGACCGCTGTCCAGCAAGTGCAGGGCTTCTTCCTGCGGGGCGCTGAGCAGGGCAATGTCCAGCAAGGGGTGGCGCTCACCGAGGTTGGCGATGGCCGCCAGCAGCGGGCGGTGATCGATGTCGGGTACCACCGCCAGGGTCAGGCTGCTCTCCAGCCCTTGGGACAACTCCAGGGCATGAACCTGCAGCAGCCCCAGTTGTTCGGCAATCAGCCTGGCGTGTGGCTCCAGGGCCAAGGCCTGTGCGGTTGGCCGAACTTCACGCGGGCCACGTTCGAACAGGCTGTAGCCAAGTTCTGCTTCAAGGTTGCCAATGGCCATGCTCACGGCTGAAGGCACGCGCTTGAGGGCACGCGCAGCGGAAGAAAACGAACCGTGGTCGAGCACGGCCAGAAACAGCTGGATGTTGTCGCTGGAAAAGTTCATGGCAGCCTCCTGTCAGTTGATCTGACAGCTGCTGACTTTTGCTGTCAAGTGCGTTGAAGCATGATCGCCCCGTCGCTATTTGTCTTTGGAGGTAACCTGGGTGCAGGGATTGAAACGCAAGCTGGTCTACGTGACTTTCTATGAACTGATCGGGCTGTGCATGTCGACCCTCGGGCTGGCCTACCTGTCAGATACGCAGGCGTCGCATACCGGGCCCTTGGCGGTGATGATCACCACCATCGCCATGCTCTGGAACCTGATCTACAACACCCTGTTCGAGTACTGGGAGAGCCGCCAGGCCAAGCGGGGACGCAGCGTGGCGCGGCGGGTGGTGCATGCCATCGGCTTCCAGTTGACCCTGGTGGTTTACTTGATTCCGCTGATTGCCTGGTGGCTGGACATGACATTGCTGGAGGCGCTGCTGGTGGATTTGGCGTTCATCATCCTGGTGCCGTGCTACACCTTTGCCTACAACTGGGCGTTTGATCGTGTGTTTGGCTTGCCAAGCGCTGCCCTGGCCACAGCTTGATACAGCCTTGCACTGCGAAGGAGCCGGCACAGGCCGCCTCTAAGGTGGCAGGCGAATGATCAAAGGCGCTTGCTGTTGCTCGACCTGCTGCTCCACCGGCCGCGGCGCACTGGCCAGCAAGCTGTCCTCAACCTGCCCCGACAGGTAATAGACCCCCGCCATGGCCCCGCTCTGGCGGTTCTCCATCAACTCCTGCCATTCCTGGTTCAACGCCACGTTCAGGATCACCCGCAGTTGTTCGACCATCTGCGGGTGATCACGGTCATGGGTCATCATCCCGTAACCGGCTGCAGCAATCGAAATCATCGCCCCTGCCACCTTGCCCACTGCCGATGCCACGGCACTGGCGATACCGCGTGGGGCCAGGGTGGCGCCAAGCTTTTCGCTGGCCTGGGTGGCCACCGAGTTGAGCCCGACATCGGTCCTGCCGGGGCCTTTGCTGGCCTGCTGATGCAAGTGCTGGCGCATGGCTTGCCAGGCCGGCTGCTGGTCCAGTGACTTGGCCCGCAGCAGCTGATACAGGCTGGCATTGCGCGCATCCGGTGGCCCCAGGGCGATGGCGGGGATACGGTTGAGGCGCTGGCTGAACTGCTCGGGCGGCGCGTTGTAACGGCTGATGATGGCCGGCAGTTGCTGGCCGAGCAGTTGCAGGTACAGTTCGCAGGCGCGGTCGCGGATGCCCTCGGGGTTGATCTGCTCGGCTACCGGCTCGATCACCCGCGCGTGATACTGCTCCTGCAGGTACAGGGCCAGGCGTTTTTCTGCCGGTTCCCGACCCTCGCCACTGTCGAGCTTGTACCAGGCCACCTTGAGGGTCAGCCACTGCTGGGTCCAGTAACCCGTGAACCAGGGGATGAAGTCGCTTTCGGTGCGTTGCTGCACTTGCTCCTTCCACACCCGCATGGAGCGCCGGGCATAGTCGTTGGCCGAGCCGGCGGCACCGGCCGAGGCTTCTATCAGTTCCTGATCGATGCGTTGCCAGGCCGCGGGAGTGAGTATTGTGGGTGGCGGCGGGGCAGCGGGGCGCTTGCTGGCACAACCGCCGAGGGCCAGCAGAAGGCAGAGCAACAGGAGGACTCGAGAACTCACGCGACCGCCTCCCTGGTAGAGGCTGGGGTGGTTCTCGAAGTATAGGGTGGGGTTATTGGGGCTGCTGTGCAGCCCATCGCCCGCATCCGCTCAGATGCAGATGGTTGCGTGAGCGCGGCCTGCGTGGGAGCGATCGCGTCCGTTTGGTCGGGTTATTCCAGGTCGAGCTTTTCTTCCAGACGGTCAAGGTGCCTGTGCATCAACCCCAGCGCCGCTTCGGCATCACCTTGCTCCACGGCATCGATGATTGCCGCATGCTCTTCCCACGCGCAGTGATCGCAGCACGGCGTTTCGTAGCGAGCGATGATCAGCGAGGTCATCGGCACCAGCCCATTGAGAAATCGCGCCAGTGGTGCATTGGCCGCCACCTGCGCCAGTTTCAGGTGGAACTCGCCGCCCAGGCGGATCGCTGCGCAGCGTTCGCCACGCTCATGGTGCTGGCGCTCGCGCTCCACCAGTTGCCGTAGCTGGCGCACCTGCGCCGGCCGGGCGCGTTGCGCGGCCAGGGTGATCAGCGTGGTTTCCGCCAGGCGACGGGCACTGAGCACCTGACGTGCCTGGTCTGGGTCGGGTGCAGCCAGATGTGCGGTGTGGCTGGGGCGCTGTACCACCACCTGCTGGTCGGACAGGCGCCCCAGCACGCGGCGGATCACCGTGCGGCTGACACCAAAGGCATGGCCCAGTGCCTGTTCGGGCAACAGACTGCCCGGCGGCAGGCGCTGTTCGAGAATGGCGTCGAACAGCCGCGGATAAATCTGCTCGGCCGACAGGCGGGTTTCGCCGGCCGCGAGCAGGGCAGGCAAGTGGGGGGCGGCGTTCATGGGCACTCTCCTGAGGTCATGGATGTGGATGTTCGTCCGGGATATTCAACGCGATGCCCATGCGCAGCCCTTCGGCCACGATGTGCTGACGCATCTGGGCACTGGCCTGGGCGCTGCTGCGTTCGCGAATGGCGCGCACCACCGCTTCGTTTTCCTTCAGCCGCGCGGCCAGGTGCTCTGGCGAGTTGCGCAGCATGTCGGCGCTTTGCTTCAGGGCATTGCCGGTCTGCTGCACCACGCTCTGGAAAATCGGGTTGGTGGTCAGGGCGAACAGCGCCTCATGGAAGGCTATGTAGGCTTTGACCCCGGCCTCGCTATCATCGGCCTCCAGCGCTTCGCGCATGTCCATCAGGGTCAGGCGCAACTGGCCGATGTCCTGGCTGTTGGCCGACTGCGCCACCAGGCCGACGATGAACGGTTCGAGTGTGTAGCGCAGTTCCAGCACGTCGGCCAGGCTGGCCGCTGCGCTGGTTTCCACGCCCGACGCCTGGGCATCGGCATCCAGCACCAACACGCCCTTGCCGGGTAACGAGCGCACCAGGCCCAGTGTTTCCAGCACGGTTACCGCTTCGCGCAGGCTGGGGCGGCTGATGCCCAGTTGTTCGGCCAGTTCGCGCTGGCCTGGCAGCATGTCGCCGGTGCGCCATTGGCCGCGGGCCAGGGCCTGGCGGAGTTTTTCCACCACTGAGTTGACGACGGTTGATGAGCTGATCACGTTTCGCTCCTGGAAGGGCCGGCATCAATGCCGGCCACGTTCGCTCAGAATTCCTGTTGATGGGCATTGGGTTGCTTGCGGGGCGTGGGGGCAAAGCCAGGCTTGCCGTCGAGTACGTTCTGCGCACGCTCCAGATCAATGTCCTTCTCCCAACGGGCAATGGCCACGGTGGCCACGCAGTTGCCGATCAGGTTGGTCAACGCCCGGCCGATACCCATGAACCAGTCCACCGCCAGCACCAGTACCAGGCCAACCACAGGGATCGCCGGTACCGCAGTCAGGGTGGCGGCAAGAATCACCAGTGCCGAGCCTGGGATGCCGTGAGCCCCCTTGGAAGTCACCAACGACACCAGCAGGATGGTCAGCAGGTCGGTCATTTCCAGTGGCGTGCCGGTGGCGTTGGCGATGAACACGATCGCCAGGGTGAGGTAGATGGAAAAACCATCGAGGTTGAACGAGTAGCCGGTAGGGATCACCAGACCAACCGTGGAACTGCCGATGCCCAGGTGCTCAAGCTTGCGCATGATCTGTGGCAGCACGGCGTCGGAAGAGGCGGTGCCCAGGACGATGGTCAGCTCTTCACGCAGGTACTTGATCAATGGCAGCAGTTTCAGGCCCGACAGGCGCATGACGGTGCCCAGCACGATCAGCACGAAGCCGGCACAGGTCAGGTAGAACAGCGCCACCAGCCCGCCCAGGTGCTGCAGCGACGCCAGGCCGTACTTGCTGGTGGTGAAGGCAATGGCGCCGAACACGCCGATCGGCGCCAGGCGCACGATCATGCCCATGATGCGGAAGATCACATGGCTCAGTTCGTTGATCAGTCGCGAAATGCCGGCGGCCGAGTCACCCACCAGGTTCAGCGCGCTGCCGAACAGCACCGAGAACAGCAGCACCTGAAGAATGTTGTTGTCGGCGAAGGCCCCGATCACCGAGGTGGGGATCAGGTCCATGAAGAACGCCGTGGCGCCATGGATGTGCTGGCCGCGCTCGGCCAAGCCGTTGGCATCGGCGGCGGACAGTTGATCCAGGTGAATGTTGGCACCGCTGCCAATGCCACTGGTGAAGGCGAACACCAGGCCGATCACCAGCGCCAGGGTCGTCAGCACTTCGAAGTAGATCACCGACTTCAGGCCGATGCGGCCGACCTTTTTCAGGTCGCCCGCACCCGAAATGCCGCTGACCACCACGCAGAACACGATCAGGCCGATGAGCATCTTGATCAGCTTGATGAAGCCGTCGCCGAGGGGTTTGAGTTGCAGGGAGAGGTCGGGGAAGCTCAGACCGCAGGCGATGCCGAGGGCAAGGCCGAGTACGACTTGCAGGAAAATCGAACGCGAGCACCATTTGAGCATGGGAGGAGTCTCTGATCGGTGTCCTTGCTTCGGTAGCCGCACGGGGCGAAAGAGCGCAGGACTTAATTATTGTGGTCTTACCGGTTTGTTCAGCGCGAGGCCATAAAAGCGCGAAAAATACCTGATTGCAAGGTTTTTTGGCCTTACCGGTCTGACCAGTTGTGGGGCAACCCAGCCTGCCATGCTCTAGTTCGGTGCGTGCCGTAAAAGGGGGCGCTTGAAATAGCTCAGGGCTTGGCCAGTGCCTGATCCACCGCTGCAATCAGCTTGCCAAGATCTTTGGGTGGGGCGTTGTGGATGACACCGAACAGGTAGGCGCGCTGCTCCTCTTCGTCGTCCGGTTCAGCGAAGAAGTCCTTGGGCTTGACGCCCAGCACCTGGGCAAACGCCATGATTGCATCGATGCTGGGGGTGTAGGTGCTGGTTTCGAAACGGCTGATGGTCTTGGGGTCGAAGCCGGTTCGTTCAGCCAGTTGTGCCTGGGTCAGGCCCGCCAGCTTGCGGTAGCGGCGCAGGGCGATACCCAAAGCTGATCTCGTCATCGCTTAATTCCCATTTAGAATCAAGAACTTAACGATATCTATCAATGTGGCGCAACGCCATGATCGATCACCTTTGTTTTATTTATGTGATGAATTTCGTAGAATTCATGGCTTGACCGGTCAGTCATCGTCACCTTCCTTGTACCGTTCGGCCTCGTGCCGTAACGGCAGGAAGCGCTTTTGCCCATTGGAACGGATGCTCATGAATCGGTTCCGATGGCCGCCGATGTACTGGGTACCGGCTTGTCATCGAATGGAGTCTCATCGTGCGCCTCAACCTGCCGGTAACCCCGGTCGAGCAACGTTTCCCCCCCGATCAGCGGCTGATTTCTGCTACCGATACCGCCAGCCTGATCACCTACTGCAACCCTGAGTTTGCCGCCATCAGTGGCTACAGCGAGGCCGAACTGATCGGCAGCCCGCACAACCTGGTGCGCCACCCGGACATGCCGCCGGCGGTGTACGAGTTGATGTGGCGCTACCTGAAAGCCGGCAAGAGCTGGATGGGTATCGTCAAGAACCGCTGCCGTAACGGCGACTACTACTGGGTCAATGCCTACGTCACGCCCATCCTCGAAGGTGGGCGGGTAGTGGGTTACGAGTCGGTGCGCGTATGCCCCACGCGGGAGCAAGTAGCCCGTGCCGAAGCCCTCTATGCGCGGCTACGCAACGGTCAGGCGGCATTGTCGGCGCCGCGCCGTCTGAGCTTGCTGACGCAGGCCTTGGCCTTGCCACTGGCCGGTGGGCTGCTGGCGGTGGGTGCCAATCAGTTGTGGCCTGGCCTGGTGGGGCAGGGGCTGACCGTGGGGCTGTTCGTGGCCTGCGGTCTATGGGCGCGCAATGCCCTCGGGCGGCAGCTGCAGCAGATTGTGCAGGGTGCCGAAGGTGCCTTCGCCGACCCGGTTGCAGCCTTGACCTACAGCGACCTGTCAGGTGCTGCCGGGCAGTTGCAACTGATGCTGATCAGCGAAGAGGCACGCCTGAAAACCGCATTGACGCGGCTAAGCGATCTGGCCGGGCAAATGGCCGTGGCCGCTCGCGATGCCGGGCAGTTGTCGCGCAGCACCGAGGCGGCATTGCTGGAGCAGCGTGCCGAAACCGACCTGAGCGCCACTGCAATGAACCAGATGGCCGCCTCCATTGGCGAAGTCGCCAACCACGTGCAGTTGACCGCCGCCGAGGCACACACGGCGCACCTGCTGGCCGAGCAAGGTAGCCAGGTGGCCGATGCCAGCGGCACGGCCATTCGTAACTTGGCCAGCACTGTGACGCAGATCAACCAGGCGGTCAGCCACCTGGCGGGTCAGACCGGCGCCATCGCCGAGGCAGCCGGGATGATCCGCGGCATTGCCGAGCAAACCAACCTGCTGGCCCTCAACGCCGCCATCGAGGCTGCCCGTGCGGGCGAGCAGGGCCGGGGCTTTGCCGTGGTCGCCGACGAGGTCCGGGCATTGGCCGACAAGACCCGCCAGTCCACCCTGCACATCCAGGCCATCATCGATGCCCTGCGCAGTGGCGCCGAGGAAGCCGTGGCGATCGCCAGCCGAGGCATCGACGGTGCCGAGCAAGGCGTTGCCCAGGTGCAGGAAGCCCGACAGGCGCTGCATGGCATTCGTGACGCGGTACAGCGCATCAGCGACATGAGCCAGCAGATGGCCACCGCCTCGCAGCAGCAGTCGGCGGTGGCAGAAGATGTTTCGCGGCAGATCAACGGCGTAGCCGGTATTGCCCAGCACAGCGCCCACAGCGCCAACGCCGCCGCCTCGCGCGGTACCGAACTGGAACACGTGTGCGCCGGATTGCGCGCCCTGGTGGAGCGCTTCAACCGCTAAGGCAGGATGCTTTATGGATGATAACTATCGCGCGGCCGTGGACGCGGCCGCAATCTTTTCGGAAACCGACCTGCGTGGGAACATCACCTACGTCAATCAGCAGTTCTGCAGCATCTCGGGCTACAGCCGTGAAGAACTGTTGGGGGCCAACCACCGCATCCTCAATTCCGGGCTGCATGAACCGACGTTCTTTGTCGGCATGTGGCGGGCTTTGGTCGCCGGGCGGGTGTGGAAGGGCGAAATCTGCAACCGGTCCAAGGACGGTTCGTTGTACTGGGTCGACAGCACCATGGTGCCACTGGTCGATCCGCTGACAGGCCAGGTGCGCAAGTATGTGTCGATCCGCTTTGACGTCACGGAGAAGCGCCAGCTGCTGCATACCTTGCAGTGGCGGGTGGGCCACGATGTGCTCACCGGCCTGCCTAACCGCGCCTACCTGTCCGACCTGCTGAACCAGGCCCTGGCCTACTCGCGCCGCGAAGGCATCTCGCTGGCGGTGTGCATGCTCGACCTGGATGGTTTCAAGGCGGTCAACGACGGCTACGGGCATGCCGTGGGTGACCTGCTGCTGGTGGAAGTGGCGCAGCGCCTGAAGAGTATCCTGCGTGGTGGGGATGCCGTGGCGCGGCTGTCGGGCGACGAATTCGTGCTGATCCTGCGCGATGTCGATGATGAGCACCAGCTGCATGCAGCCCTGCAGCGGGTGTTGCGTGCCTTGGCGGCGCCCTGTGTGGTGCGTGAGCATACACTGTCGCTCAGCGCCAGTATCGGCGTGACCCTGTACCCGCAGGATGACGAAGATGCCGACACCCTGGTGCGCCACGCCGACCAGGCCATGTATGTGGCCAAGCAGCGCGGGCGCAACCGTTACCACCTGTTCGACGTGTCGCAGGAACAGGAGCTCAAGGCCACCCACCAGACCGTGGCGCGCGTGCGCCGGGCGCTGCGCAACGGTGAGCTGTGTCTTTACTACCAGCCCAAGGTCAACCTGCGCAGTGGCAAGGTACTGGGCTTCGAGGGCTTATTGCGCTGGCAGCGGCCAGGCCGTGGTGTGGTGCCGCCAGGCGATTTCCTGCCCTGGGTAGAGCAGACCGACCTGATCGTCGAAATCGGCGAGTGGGTGATCGGGCAGGCGTTGAGCCAGTTGCAGGCCTGGCAGCGCCAAGGGCAGCCCTGGTCGCTGAGCGTGAATATTGCCGCGCGGCATTTGCAGCGCAATGACTTTGCCGAACGCCTGCAGCAGTTGCTGGCAGCGTACCCGGCGGTGGACCCGGTGCTGCTGGACCTGGAAATCGTCGAGTCAGTGGCCATCGACAACCTGCAGCATGTCAGCCGCTGCCTGGATGCCTGCCGTGCGTTGGGTGTGCGTTTCTCGCTGGACGATTTCGGCACCGGTTATTCGTCCTTGAGTTACCTGAAACGCTTGCCGACCCAGACGATCAAGATCGACCAGTCGTTCGTGCGTGACATCCTTCATGACCAGGACGACCTGGCGCTGACGGAGGCGGTGATCGGCCTGGCGCGGGCGTTTGGCCGCGAGGTGATTGCCGAGGGGCTGGAGAGTGTCGAGCACGGTCGGGTACTGATGGGCCTGGGCTGCGAGCTGGCGCAGGGTTACTGCATCGCCCGGCCGATGCCCGCCAGTGACGTGCAAGCCTGGGCACAGGCCTACCGGCAGCCAGTGCAGTGGCGTGACCCTTGAAGCTCATCAGCGGGCCGTGGTCTTGACCTGCACGGGGGCGCCACCTGCTGTCGATCAGGGGTGGCTTCGAAAACCTGCTGTGCGGCGCGCTTCAGGGTCAATCGATTCATCGCTCACGCAACCGCTTGTACAGTGTGGTGCGGCTGATACCCAGTTGGCGGGCCACCGCCGACAGGTTGCCATTGGCTTGCTCGACCAGGCTCTGCAGGTCCGTCTCTTCAGTCGCTATCGGCACCGGTGTTTTCGACTCGGCCAGAAAACCCGCTGGAAGGTGCTCGACGCCGACTGGCCCGTTGGCCGCCAGGGCCAACGCCACCTGTAGCACACTCACCAGTTCGCGCAGGTTGCCCGGCCAGGGGTGTTGATCGAACAGGTCGATAATGGCCGGGGGCAGCCGCGCAGGTTGCCCGGGCTCGCGGTAGCGGGCATGCACCTGCTCAATCAGCTGGCGCCGGTCAGCGCGTTCGCGCAGCGGGGGCAGCACCAGCGTCAGGCCGGCGATGCGGTAGTACAGGTCCTGGCGAAAGCGCCCGGCGCGCACTTCTTCGGCCAGGTTGCGATTGCTCGCCGACACCACGCGGATATCCACCGGCACCGGTTCGCCACTGCCCAGCGGCTGGATGCTGCGCGACTGCAGTACGCGCAGCAGGCGGGCCTGGGTGGGCAGTGGCATGTCGCCAATCTCATCCAGAAACAGGATGCCGTGGTCGGCCTTGCGGATCAGCCCCGGGTTGCCCTTGTGGTGGGCGCCGGTGAACGCGCCTTTGTCATAGCCGAACAGTTCCGACTCCACCAGTTCGGCCGGGATCGCCGCACAGTTTACGGCAACCAGCGGCTGCCTGGCGCGGCTGCTGGCCCGGTGCAGGGTGTCGACGAACACTTCTTTGCCTACGCCTGTTTCGCCCTCCACCAACACCGGGATGTCCTTCTCCAATAGCAGGCCGGCTTGTTTCAAGGCTTTTTCCAGGCGCGGCTCGGCGTTGCCGGCTTCGGGGCGTCGAATGGTTTCGCGTGGGGGGTGCCACTGGCAGTGAAAGCGGTTGCGCCCGGTGGCCTGCAGAGCGAAGGGCTGCTGTCGGGGATGGCTGAGCAGCTGTTGCAGGGGTAACTGGAACAGTTGCTCGATGTTTTGCTGCAGCGGGTTTACGCCGAGCAGGCTATCGGCCCGGTGATTGGCAGCCAACACCTGTCCGCGCTCATCGAACACCAGCAGGCCGGCCCAAGGGCTGTCGAGGTTGTCGGAGGCGCTGTTGAAGATCAGTTGTGCATGCTGGTCAGCATGTTCGGCGAGGATCAGGCGGTTTTCCAGGCTCTGGCCCATCATGCGCACCAGCCCAAGCGTCTGGCTGGCCGGCAGGTAGCCGTCGCTGGCTACGTCGAGCACCCCGACCAGCTGCCGTGCGGCGTCGAACAGGGGGGCGGCGGCGCTGGACATGTAGCGGTTCTGGCGCAGGAAGTGTTCGTCCTGGCCGACGTGAATCGCTTCGGCGCAAATCAGTGTGGTGCCCAGGGCATTGGTGCCGACGCCACGTTCGTGCCAATGGGCGCCGGCGCTGAAACCATGGTGCTGGCGCGGTTCGATGAAACGCCGCGAGCCCCAGCTGTCGAGCAGGCAGCCGCTGGCATCGGCCAGCATCACCAGGTAGCTGGCGTTACCCAAGAGGTGCGCATAGTGCGGTAGCACTTCCTCGCGGGTCAGGCGTAGCAGGTTTTGGCGCCGCTCCAGCAGGGCGCTGAGCTCGGCGCAGGACAGGCAGTCAAAGTCCGGCGCATGCTGCGGCTGCAGGCCGTGGTCGCGGCAGCGGTCCCAGGAAGCCTGGATCAGGCGGGTGTGGGTCGAAGCGGATGCGGCCATGGGCCTGTCCTGTGTGATTGTTGTCATGGGTCGACCGCCGTTCAGTGTTGTTCACGGCTGTTCATTGTCAAACTGGCCAGTGTCCAGTTGTGCAGTGATTGTGTTCACCTGCGCGCCCGCGATTTGCCAGCGCTGCCACCCAGGCCCCGAACCAGAGCACCGGGCAAGGACTGGCACGGAACTGGCTGTAGCCGGCAGACAACAATCACAAAAAGGCCACGCCATGTCCCTGGTGCTGGAGCAGGTCAGCCGTAGCGTCGACAACCAGCCGTGGATCGTCGAGGCGTCACTGCGTTTCGAGCCCGGTTCGTTCAATGTGCTGCTGGGTCGCACCCTGGCCGGCAAGACCAGCCTGATGCGCCTGATGGCCGGGCTGGACCGTCCGGACCGGGGGCGGGTGCTGATGGATGGCCAGGACGTCACCGGTGTGCCGGTGCGTCAGCGCAATGTGTCGATGGTGTATCAGCAATTCATCAATTACCCGACCTTGAGCGTGTACGAAAACATCGCCTCGCCGCTGCGCCAGGCGCGCATGGCCGAGGACCAGATCCGACGGCGGGTGCAGGAAACTGCCGAGATGCTGCGCATCGAAACCTACCTGCAACGCCTGCCACTGGAGCTCTCCGGTGGTCAGCAGCAACGCACGGCGATGGCCAGGGCACTGGTCAAGGATGCCTCGTTGATCCTCTTCGACGAGCCATTGGTCAACCTCGACTACAAGTTGCGCGAAGGCCTGCGCCAGGAGCTGCGCGAGCTGTTCGCGGCGCGCCATTGCATTGCTGTGTACGCCACCACCGAGCCCAACGAGGCGCTGGCACTGGGCGGCACCACCACGCTTGTGCACGAAGGCCGTATCGTGCAGAGCGGGCCCACCGCCGAGGTCTATCAGCGCCCCAGCAGCGTGCTGGCTGCCGAGCTGTTTTCCGAGCCGCCGATCAACCTGGTGTCTGGCCGTATCACGGGTAACGAGGTGAGCCTGGCCCAGACCGTGCACTTTGCCCGCAATGCCGACCTGGAGCCGCTGGCCGAAGGTGACTACCGCTTCGGCGTGCGCCCCAGCCATATCGCGCTGGTGCCGGCCCATGACGATGACCTGGAGCTGGCGGTGCTGGTGGAGTTGGCCGAGATCAGTGGGTCAGAAACATTTCTGCATGTGCGCAACGAATACTGGCGCATGGTGCTGCACCTTCCCGGGGTGCACGAATACCAGGTGGACACGCCGATACGCGTGTTCATCCCCACGCACAAGCTGTTCGTTTTCGACAGCGCCGGGGTGTTGGTGCAGGCCCCGGGGCTGCGTCAGGCGAGGAGAGGGTGATGGCCGAAATCCGCCTGCGCCAGCTGGCGCACAGTTACAGCCGCCAGCCCGCCAGCGAGGCAGACTATGCCCTGCACGCACTCGAACATGTGTGGGAGCAGGGCGGTGCCTATGCGTTGCTCGGGCCGTCGGGCTGCGGCAAGTCGACCTTGCTCAATCTCATTTCCGGGCTGCTGACGCCGTCTCATGGCGAGGTGCTGTTCGACGGCAAGCCGGTCAACCAGCTGTCCCCGCAGGCGCGCAATATCGCCCAGGTGTTCCAGTTCCCGGTGGTGTACGACACCATGACAGTGTTCGACAACCTGGCCTTCCCCTTGCGCAACCAGGGGCTCGATGAAGCCCGGGTGCGTGCCCGGGTGGAAGAAATTGCCGAAGTGCTCGAGCTGACTGCCGTGTTGCGCAAGAAAGCACGCAACCTCACCGCCGATGAAAAGCAGAAAGTCTCCATGGGGCGTGGCCTGGTGCGCGATGACGTGTCGGCGATCCTGTTTGACGAGCCGCTGACGGTGATCGACCCGCATCTGAAGTGGAAGCTGCGGCGCAAGCTGAAGCAGATCCATGAGCAGTTCAACATCACCATGATCTACGTCACCCACGACCAGTTGGAGGCCTCGACCTTCGCCGACAAGATCGCGGTGATGCACGGCGGACGCATCGTCCAGTTCGGCACACCGCGCGAGCTGTTCGAGCGACCGCGGCATACGTTCGTCGGTTATTTCATCGGTAGCCCGGGCATGAACTTGATCGACGTGCGTGCCGAGGCGGGCGCGGTGGTGTTCGGCGATGTCCAGTTGGCACTGCCCGATGGCTTGTGCGAGCGCCTGGCTGCACGGGCGGGCGGGCGGCTGCAGGTGGGCATTCGCCCGGAGTTCGTGCAGCTGTGGGACAGCCCGTTCGAGGGTGCCTACCCGGCACGGGTGCTGGACGTCGAAGACCTGGGTACCTATCGCATCGTCACCCTCGAACTGGGCGGTGTCGCGCTCAAGGCGAGGCTGGGCGAGGACCGCCCGTTGCCTGTGGACAAGGCTTGGGTCAGCCTGCCGGCGCAGTGGCTGATGCTGTATGTCGACGATGTGCTGCTGGAGGCCGGGCCATGAACAACAAGGTGCCGAACAACAAGGCCTGGTGGCTGGTGCTGCCGGTGTTCCTGCTGGTCGCGTTCAGCGCGGTGGTGCCGATGATGACGGTGGTCAACTACTCGGTGCAAGACATCTTCGACCAGTCCAGCCGCTACTTCGTCGGTGCCGACTGGTACCGCCAGGTACTGCGCGACCCGGCGCTGCACGATGCATTGCTGCGCCAGTTCATTTACTCGGCCTGCGTCCTGCTGATCGAAATTCCGTTGGGTATAGGCATCGCCCTGGCCATGCCAACCAAAGGCCGCATGGCCTCGGTGTGCCTGATCGTCATGGCTATCCCGTTGCTGATCCCGTGGAACGTGGTCGGCACTATCTGGCAGATTTTCGGCCGGGCCGACATTGGCCTGCTCGGCGCTTCCCTGGCCAAGCTCGGGGTCAGCTACAACTATGCCGGTGACCCATTCGACGCCTGGCTCACCGTGCTGGTGATGGATGTGTGGCACTGGACTTCGTTGGTGGCTCTGCTGTGCTATTCGGGGCTGCGTGCGATCCCCGACGTGTACTACCAGGCCGCGCGCATCGATCGGGCCTCGGGTTGGGCGGTGTTTCGCCATATCCAGCTGCCCAAGCTCAAGAACGTGCTGGTGATCGCGTTGATGCTGCGCTTCATGGACAGTTTCATGATCTACACCGAGCCGTTCGTGCTGACCGGCGGCGGGCCAGGTAATGCGACCACGTTCCTCAGCCAGACCCTCACGCGTATGGCCGTAGGGCAGTTCGACCTGGGGCCGGCGGCAGCGTTTTCACTGGTGTACTTCCTGATCATCCTGCTGGTGTCGTGGCTGTTCTACACAGCCATGACCCATGCCGACAAGGACTAGGCCATGAGCACACGCAAATCAACGGCCCTGCTGCTGTACTTCTTCTTCCTGCTGGTGCCGATCTACTGGTTGCTGAACATGTCGTTCAAGAGCAACGCCGAGATCCTTGGCGGCCTGACCCTGTGGCCGCAGGCGTTCACGCTCGACAACTACCGAGTGATCTTCACCGACGCCAGCTGGTACAGCGGCTACATCAACTCGCTGTACTACGTGTGCCTGAACACGCTGATTTCACTGCTCGTGGCGTTGCCCGCGGCCTATGCGTTCTCGCGCTACCGCTTTCTCGGCGACCGCCACCTGTTCTTCTGGCTGCTGACCAACCGCATGGCGCCACCGGCGGTGTTCCTGCTGCCGTTTTTCCAGTTGTACTCGTCGATCGGGCTGTTCGATACCCACATTGCCGTGGCGCTGGCCCATTGTCTGTTCAACGTACCGCTGGCGGTGTGGATCCTGGAGGGTTTCATGTCGGGCGTGCCTAGGGAAATCGACGAAACCGCCTACATCGACGGCTACAGTTTTCCACGCTTCTTCGTGAAGATCTTCATACCGCTGATTGGCTCCGGCATCGGCGTCACGGCGTTTTTCTGTTTCATGTTCTCCTGGGTCGAACTGCTGCTGGCGCGCACCCTGACCTCGGTGAATGCCAAGCCGATTGCCGCGGTGATGACCCGCACGGTGTCGGCATCGGGCATCGACTGGGGTGTGCTGGCGGCGGCGGGGGTGCTGACCATCTTGCCGGGCATGCTGGTGATCTGGTTCGTGCGCAATCATGTGGCCAAGGGCTTCGCCCTGGGCCGGGTGTGAGGAGGGCAACGCATGGAGTGGATGGCCTGGACCCTGCCGACAGCGCTGTTCTTCGCCGCTGTGGGCCTGTTGCTGCTGGGCATGACATTGCTTGAACTGCGTCGCCCCTGCGTAGAGCGACGGGGCTTTTTGCCGCTGGTCACCAGCCGTGGTGACCGTTTGTTCATCGGCCTGCTGGCCAGCGCCTACCTGCACCTGCTGGTGGTCGGTGTCAGCGACTGGCCATTGTGGGTGGCCTCGCTGCTGTCGCTGGCGTGGCTGGCGGTGGTGTTGCGCTGGGGCTGAGCAAGCGGCCCTGTGGGATAACTGAAACGGGAGATCACAATGTTCGACAACAAACACAACAGGCGACATTTGACCCTGGCCGCGTTGCTGGTACTGGCCAGCGTGCAAGGCACAGCCTGGGCCGACCAGTACGAAGAGGCGGCAAAGAAATGGATCGGCAGCGAGTTCAAGCCTTCGACCCTTACCCCCGAACAGCAGTTGGCCGAATTGCAGTGGTTCATCAAAGCAGCCGAGCCGTTTCGCGGGATGAAGATCAACGTTGTGTCGGAAACCATCACCACCCATGAATACGAGTCCAAGGTGCTGGCCAAGGCTTTCAGTGAGATCACCGGCATCCAGTTGACCCACGACCTGCTGCAGGAAGGCGATGTGGTGGAAAAACTGCAGACGCAGATGCAGTCGGACAAGAACATCTATGACGGCTGGGTCAACGACTCCGACCTGATCGGTACGCACTTTCGCTACGGCAAAGTGGAATCGATCACCGACCTGATGGCCAACGAGGGCAAAGCCTACACCTCGCCGACCCTCGACCTGAAGGACTTCATCGGTATTTCCTTCACCACCGCGCCCGATGGCAAGGTCTACCAACTGCCCGACCAGCAGTTCGCCAACCTGTACTGGTTCCGCGCCGACTGGTTCGAACGGCCTGAGTTGAAGGCCAGGTTCAAAGAGAAGTACGGCTATGAACTGGGAGTGCCAGTGAACTGGTCGGCGTACGAGGACATTGCCAAGTTCTTCACCGAAGACGTCAAGGAGATCGACGGCAAGCGTGTCTACGGGCACATGGACTACGGAAAGAAAGACCCGTCACTGGGCTGGCGCTTCACCGATGCCTGGTTCTCGATGGCCGGCGGCGGCGACAAAGGCCTGCCCAATGGTTTGCCGGTCGATGAATGGGGCATTCGCGTGGAGGACTGCCATCCGGTGGGTTCCAGTGTGACCCGCGGCGGCGATACCAATGGGCCGGCCGCCGTCTATGCCACGCAGAAGTACGTGGACTGGATGCGTGCCTACGCGCCCAAGGAAGCGCAGGGCATGACATTCTCCGAAGCCGGCCCTGTGCCGGCGCAAGGCAACATTGCCCAGCAGATATTCTGGTACACCGCGTTCACCGCCGACATGACGAAGCCCGGCTTGCCGGTTGTGAATGCCGACGGCACGCCGAAGTGGCGCATGGCGCCTTCACCGAAGGGGCCATACTGGGAAGAGGGTATGAAACTCGGCTACCAGGACACCGGCTCGTGGACCTTCTTCAAGTCCACCCCCGAGAAGCAACGCTTGGCGGCGTGGCTGTACGCCCAGTTCGTCACCTCAAAGACCGTATCGCTGAAAAAGACCATCGTCGGCCTGACGCCGATTCGTGAGTCGGACATCAACTCCCAGGCCATGACCGAGTTGGCGCCCAAGCTCGGTGGGCTGGTGGAGTTCTATCGCAGCCCTGCGCGGGTGCAGTGGACGCCGACCGGCACCAACGTGCCGGACTACCCGCGGTTGGCGCAATTGTGGTGGAGCCATATCGCCGAAGTCGCCAGTGGCGAAAAGACCCCGCAGGAAGCCCTGGATGGGCTGGCCCGCGACCAGGACCGCATGATGGAGCGCCTGCAACGCTCCAATGCCCAGGCGACGTGTGCACCCAAGCTGAATCCGGAGAAGGACGCCCAGTACTGGTTCGACCAGCCGGGAGCGCCGAAAGCCAAGCTGGCCAACGAAAAGCCCATGGGCGAGACCGTCAGCTACAACGAACTGCTGAAGTCTTGGGAGGCGGCCAGGAAGTGATCGGCTGAACACCGTGGTGGCTTCCCCGCCCCCTGGGGGCGGACAACCGCTTGCAAGAGCAGGCTCGTCCGCGAAGAGGTCATTTGTCACGGGCAAAAAAAACGGCACCTGAAAAAGGTGCCGTTTTCGCATTACGCGGTATTACTTGTGCAGCTCTTCTGCCGCGTACAGCGTGTTCTCCAGCAGGCACGCCCGGGTCATCGGCCCGACGCCGCCCGGCACCGGTGTGATCCAGCCGGCGCGGGGCAGGGCAGTCTCGTAGACCACGTCGCCGACCAGCTTGCCGTCTTCCTGGCGGTTGATGCCCACGTCGATGACGATGGCACCTTCCTTGACCCACTCACCCTTGACCAGGCCTGGCTTGCCGGCAGCCACGACCACCAGGTCGGCACGCCCGACATGGCCGGCCAGGTCCTTGGTGAAGCGATGGCAGACGGTCACGGTGCAGCCGGCCAGCAGCAGTTCCATGGCCATCGGGCGGCCAACGATGTTGGACGCGCCGACGATCACCGCGTTCATGCCGTACAGGTCCTGGCCGGTGCTTTCCAGCAGGGTCATGATGCCTTTCGGTGTGCACGGGCGCAGCAGTGGAATACGCTGGGCCAGGCGGCCGATGTTGTATGGATGGAAGCCGTCCACATCCTTGTCCGGGCGAATGCGCTCGAGCAGCAACGAGGCGTCCAGGTGTGCCGGCAGCGGCAGTTGCAACAGGATGCCGTCGACGGCCGGGTCGTCATTGAGACGGTCGATCAGCTCGGTCAGGGCTTGTTGCGTGGTCTCGCTGGGCAGGTCGAAAGCCTGCGAAATGAAGCCGACCTCTTCGCAGTCCTTGCGCTTGTGCGAGACATAGACTTGGGAGGCGGGGTCGGTGCCGACCAGGATCACTGCCAGGCCCGGCGTACGCAGGCCTTGCTGGCGACGCTCCACGACACGTTGAGCGATCTGCTGGCGCAGGCTGGCGGCGATAGCCTTGCCATCGATTAGGTGTGCAGTCATAGACGCGTGATTAACCATCGAGAAGGAACAATAAAGAACGTGCATTCTCGCACGACATGGGCCAAGGGCAAAGGCGGGTGGTCGGGCAAATCCCCTAACCCCTTAAATAATTTAAATTTTTTCGAAAAAGGTGTTGACGACTTTCGGGGTCGACTATAAGATTCGCCGCACTTGTCGGGCACAGCCTAGCACTGGTTGGCTAAGTCGGGCAGAATGAGTGGTTTAACAGTTCCTTGTTAGCGTCTCGTTCGGTTAGGCTTCAAGCTTAAGCGCCCGTAGCTCAGCTGGATAGAGCATCCGCCTTCTAAGCGGATGGTCGCAGGTTCGAGTCCTGCCGGGTGCGCCATTAGGCAGCTTTGGCAAGCAAGTAGGTTGTAGTGCAATATGGTGG